>CAYHTC010000070.1:0-10896 GCA_964359445.1 uncultured Sediminibacterium sp.
AGTATAAACTTGAAAAAGATAATACCTGGACAAAACAACGATTATCCCCGTAAAATGAGGCTGATAACATCTTTCAAAATAGAAAAGACAAAACTCCCAACTCCCAACTCCTAACTAAAGCAAAGCGACAATATCCTCCTGCACTTCTTTCAACTCTTCATTAGTTAACGTAAGCTTTGGACGGTTAAAATTCAAATCATCCGCACTGTTAATAGGGATCAGGTGCAGATGTGCATGGGGCACTTCAAGTCCCATTACACTGATGCCACAACGATTACAGGGGAAAGCCTTTTCAATGGCTTTGGCAATAGGTTTTGCAAAACTTAGTATATCAGTTAAATACTCATCCGGTAAATCAAAGAATTTATCTGCTTCCATTTTAGGTACTACCAATACATGCCCTTTCACCATTGGGAAAATATCGAGGAAGGCAAAGAATTTGTCGTTCTCCGCTATTTTATAGGCAGGAATTTCTCCGGCAATTATTTTAGAAAAGAGGGTCATACAGTAATCTCCTCTACTTTGAACTTCATTACGCCATTGGGTGCCTGAATTTCGGCTATCTCTCCCCTTTTCTTACCCATCAATCCCTTACCAATAGGTGAACCGGCAGATATCTTACCTAATTTAAGGTCGGCCTCTTTTTCGCCAACTATCTGATAGGTTACGGTTTTTTTGGTGGCGATATTGGTGATGGTAACTTTTGTAAGGATGGTAACCTTACTCGTATCAATAGAACCGGTATCCACGATCTTCGCATTAGCGATGGCCCCCTCCAGTTGCTTAATCTTGGCTTCAAGCATGCCCTGTGCTTCCTTGGCAGCGTCGTATTCCGCATTTTCCTTTAAATCGCCTTTCTCACGCGCTTCCGCAATGGCCCGCGAAGAAGCCGGCCTGTCAACAGATTTCATCTTATGCAGCTCTGCACGCATTTTCTCAAATGTCTCTTTTGTTACGTACATATTAGCATCACTCATAATCTATCTGTTTAAAAGAGTCAAAAAAAATACAACGCCACATTTGATTGCAGCGTTGCAGGGCACCAAAAATAAGGAATCAATTTATAATATATCTATCAAACGGCCAATTTTTCAAGTAAAACCTTGGCGATCCCATAGAAAGCCTCCTTACTTGACCCGGCAATATGTGGTGTAATGATCACATTGGGCCGGGCCAGTAACCAGTCAAGGTCGGCTTTTTCTTCAGGAGAATAGGTTGCTAACTTTTCATTCTCCAAAACATCCAGTCCGGCAGCTTTGATCCTGCCGCTTTTCAGCGCCCGTATCAATGCTTTGGTGTCTATTACTTTACCCCGGCAGGTATTCAGGAAATAAGGCTGTTGCCCGAGGGAATTGAAAAAGGCATCATTGGCCAGGTACCGGGTTTCTGCTGTTAAAGGCAGGTGAAGGCTGATTACGTCTGCATACCTGGCAATTTGCTCAACCCCTGCCTCCCTGATATAGGATTTGGCAAAACCGGATTTGTATATATCATTCGCCAACACAGTAACATTAAAAGAAGAAAGAACTTTTGCAAAAGAACTGCCCGTATTGCCAAAACCAATAATACCAACTGTTTTACCCGTCAGTTCATCCCCACGGTTCGGTTCCCTCAACCATTTGCCTTCCCTGATCTCCTGGTTACCGCTGCAGATCCGGTTCATCAGGTTCAATAGCATGCCCAAAGCGTGTTCGGCTACAGCGTTACAGTTTCCTTCCGGACTGCTTACACAACGGATACCCTTAGTTGCCGCATAATCAGTATCTATCAGCTCCATGCCACTTCCCAGTCGGCCTATCCACTCTAATTTTGAGGCCTTTTCAATGATTTTTCTATCAATACCCAGTCGGGTGGTTACAATAAGCCCTGTGTAATCACTAATTACCTCACTCAGCCCTTCATAACTGATGGTTGGCTGATTAGTTACTTCATATCCTTTCGCCTCCAGCGTTTGCAGGAGGTAGTCATGTGCTTTTGCTGTAATAAATACTTTAGGTTTCACTTTTACGCTATTGATCACTTCATTTGAAAAGTAAGGGCCGCAAATTGTTCTATGCTCAGTTGTTCTGCCCTTTTCGTAAATATTTCATCCCGCAATACCAATTCCTCAAATTGTGCCTTAACCGCGTTACGCAACATTTTTCTGCGTTGGTTAAAGGCCGCTTTTACCAGCACAAACAGATCGCGTTCACTTTTGATAGTAACAGGATTTGGTTTTCTTCTCAACCTGATTACGCCGCTCATTACCTTAGGGGGCGGATTAAAACTTTCCGGTGGCACATCAAATAAATAATCCACTTCATAAAATGCCTGCACCAACACACTCAATATACCATACACTTTACTGCCCGGTTGCGAAACAATACGCTGCGCCACTTCTTTCTGAAACATACCAATCATTACCGGCACCCGCGCTTTCCATTCCAATACCCTGAACAATATCTGAGAAGAAATATTATAGGGAAAATTTCCTATTACCGTAAAATCTTCACTAAACGGCGCGTCAATATCCAGTATACTTTGGTGGATGATCTTTCCTCTAATGGAAGGATAGGTATTCTCAAGGTGAACCACCTTTTCATCATCCAGCTCCACGGCTTTAAAATCAATCCCGGGTAATGACAGCAAATATTTGGTTAGAGCCCCTCCACCCGGACCAATCTCCACCAACCGTTCAAAGGCATTCTCCCGCAAGGCATCCACTATCTTTATACAGATCTGTTCATCTTTCAAAAAATGCTGCCCAAGGGATTTTTTTAAGGTGTATTGCATCTTTGCAAAAGTACAGGATTACTTTGGCAGTAGTGAATCGTGAGACGTGAGTCGTCAGTCGTCAGAAATTTTGCCAATAATTTTTAGCAACTATCTGCCATCTGCCTCCACCTCTCACGACTGACGATACACAATGCAGCTTTCATCTGCATATTTGCCATTTCCTGCACTATTCTTCTTATTTTCACCATCTAAACTGCTGAAATGAGTAACGAATTGCAAAAGCCTGTCATTGGATTCACCTGCGGAGATCTGAATGGTATAGGAATTGAACTGATTATAAGAACCTTATCCGATCATCGTATTCTCGAATTTTGTACACCGGTAGTTTTTGCCAGTAATAAAAGCCTGAACTTTTACAGGAAGGGCCTGACAGATTATAACTTTAGTTACGCCAATACCCGTGAGCTGAACCGCCTGAATCCTAAACAGGTGAATGTGGTGAATTGCTGGGAAGAAGAAGTGGCCATTACGCCCGGACAGTTAACTGATACCGGCGGAAAATACGCACTCATCTCTCTGCAACAAGCCACACAGGCTTTGAAAGATGGATATATACAGGGATTGGTAACAGCCCCCATTCATAAAAAAAATATACAATCGGCTGAATTTGATTATACCGGTCATACGCCTTATTTCAAAGCATTTTTTGGTGTGAATGATGTGGTAATGCTGATGGTGGCAGAAAATATGCGCGTGGGTCTGGTAACGGAACATGTACCTGTTACGGATATAGCAAAACATATTACCCGCGAAAATATACTGGGCAAATTAAAAATCATTCACAGCAGCTTACAGAAAGATTTTGGAGTTGATAAACCGCGGATTGCGGTATTGGGACTGAACCCGCATGCAGGTGATGAAGGCCTGATAGGTAATGAAGAAGGCGCCATCATCAAACCGGCTATTAAGGATGCCAGGCACAACAATATGATGGTATTCGGCCCCTATAGCGCAGATGCTTTTTTTGCACGCGGACAGTTTGAACGTTTTGATGCGGTGCTGGCCATGTACCACGACCAGGGTCTGATCCCTTTCAAATCATTGGCATTGGGTGAAGGAACCAATTATACAGCAGGCTTACCGGTTATCAGAACCAGTCCTGATCATGGAACGGCTTTTGATATTGCCGGTAAAGGTAAAGCCGATAACAGCTCATTCCTTGCCGCCGCATTTGAATGTATTGAAATTATCCGCAAAAGATTCGGCTATGCCGATATGCGCCGTAACCCCTTAAAGAAAATAAGCGCCAGGCTTATTGCCAATTCGGTGGATGAAAAAATTGAAGAGACGGAATAATGCAAATCGTTTCATTGAGCCACCCTGGTTTTACCGGAGAGAAAAAAATTTATAGTAACCGAACAACCGCGGAATTTTTATTTGAACACTGAATCGCTGATTCCCTTATTGATCACATAATTGGTATACGTAATCTCTACCCTGCCTTTTTTATTCTTTAACTTCTCCGCATCGGTCAGTTGCTTTTCATTATCATCAAACTCCAGTGTAATACCCCTGGGTAATTTATAATCTTTGGTATTAAATTCAAACACCACTTTATCCGGCAAACTATACCGGGCAAACCGGCCATAGGTCATTTCAATCTCATACGTGCCGTTTTCTTTAGTTGTGGTAATCATTTTTTTTACCAGAAGGTTGGCTTCATCTATATACATGGTTGTTAATACAATGTCACTACTTTCATTAACAGGTAATAGTTTCACCACACGGGTTTTAGTTCCGCCAACTACCGCTTCGCCCGCGGCCAGGGCCACAAAATCGGTGGCAGCAAAAATGGTATTCATATTTACGGAAACGCCTCCTTTAGGCAATAATGAAATACCGCCATCTTTCTTCAAGCGGAACTTATCCGGTTTTTTATAATACACCCGCACTTTACCTATCGGTGCCTTAATAAAGGCCACATCCGTTTTCATCCGTCCCTCAGCTTCATAGTCACTAACGAGATCAAGCCTATCTTTCACTTTCATCACCAGGGCAGACATATCCTGGGAATAAGTGAAAAGTGAAAAGTGAAAAGTGAAAAGAAACAATAATACCTTGCGCATCAGAAAAATTATTTTGAATTTTGAATTTTGAATTAACTCAATATATCCTTCCGCCTGAATATCACAATCGAAGCAGTAACAAACCCCACAATATGCAGCGCCAGCACCCATGCGGAGCGGAGTATTTTTTGCGGATGCTGTATACTTCCTGTAATCGCCTCATTGGCATCATTCACTTTGATATCAAAAAATTCTTTCCAGCCAATCATATGTGTGGTAAAAAGAAAGGGTTTTATTTTATTGAAAACCGGGATATTCAATGTGCTAAGAATGGTAAAAAATATAATCACACTCATCGTGGCAACAATCGGTCCGATTGAATTTTCGGCGAATAAAGAAAATAAAAAACCCAGTGCAGCCACGGTAGTCATGGCCAGCGCCGCAAAACCAAAAGCCCATAGATAACGCCAGAAAATATCATCCTTCTTTAATAATACAACGTATTGTGATTTTAAGAGAAAGAGATCATCGGTACCGAACAGGAGCATATTCACAAATAATGCCAGTATGGCCAGCCATATCAATAACATAAGCGTATAGGCAATGGTAGCCATGAATTTGGCCAGCAGGAATTTCGTTCTGCTGATTGGCCTGGTGAGCATGATACGCAGTGTTCCCATATTAGCTTCGCCCGATATCATATCAGCCGCCACTAAGGCAATAAGTAAGGGTACATGCACCAATAATATCTGCAGTACAATATAACAGACCTGGTAACCATTCAGTATTTTACCTTCAACGGTTATAGATGAATTGATATCCCGCATCATAAAATCAACATAAGAATCTCCATCCAGTTTTAAACCGAATTGAATAATACCTATCAGGCCCGTTATCGCCGCAAATGCGATATAGGTTCTTGGCCTGCGGAAAATTTTAAATAATTCAATTTGAATAAGTGTCCACATGTTGATTTCCTGATGTTACCTGTAAAAAATAATCTTCCAGTGAATGCCTGGGTTGCAAGGATAATACCTGTATATTCATATTTACCATGTCACGGTGCAATTGTGCTATTAATTGCCTGTCCAGTTTGATCAGTATAGCCGTATCACGCTGCGGTTGTAAATGTGTGTTCCAGGGGCTTACCTGCAATTGTTGCAAAGCGTATACATTATCAAAGGTCTGCAATTCAACAATGGTTTGTGAGGGGTCAAATAATTCCAGTGCATTTCCCTCAATAATTTTACTGCCTTTATCAATAATCAGTACCCGGGTAGCCACCTGTTCTATCTCACTTAATAAGTGTGATGAAATAATCAGCGTCTTTTTCAGATCCTTACTCAGGTGAAGAACCAGGTTCCTGATATCTGCAATACCCTGGGGGTCCAGTCCATTGGTAGGCTCATCCAGGATAATCAATTTCGGGTTGTGCACGAGCGCTATGGCAATACCCAGTCTTTGTTTCATCCCCTGCGAAAAAGTTTTAACAGTATCTTTCGCGCGGGAAGCCAGGCCCACCTGGTCTAGTTGGCTCATTAATTTTTCGTCCGTTATTTTCACCCCGCTCAGCCTGGCAAAGAGTTTCAGGTTTTCATAAGCGGATAAATATTTATATACATCCGGTTTTTCTATAACGGCGCCCACTTCGCGGAGTATTTCGTTGCGATGGATTATTTATTTTTTACCAAAAATCTCTACTTCACCCGCCGAAGGCTCAATCAGGCTAACCAACATACGGAGGGTAGTACTTTTGCCTGCCCCATTCTGGCCCAGAAATCCGTACACATCTCCTTCATTCACAGAAAAAGAAAGATTCCTTACGGCAGTGAGGTTTTTGAATTGTTTGGTAAGGCCGGTAACGTTAACGATTGATGGCATGGGAACTTGTTGCAACAAAGGTACATAAGTGGGGGAATTGTCTGATGATTAATCAATGAACTTTGTTATTCGTGAGCGTAATATCATTTCCGCGAACTTCAATCCCTTTGGATGTAACCGTATTCGTTATGATGTTATCATTTATCATGATATTGGTATTGTCGCCGTATCCACTATCTGTAGCAACTTTAAGAGGCATGCCTTCCGAACCTATGGATTTAACCATATTGCTGGAAATTTGAATTATTGCACGGTCTTTGTTTATACGTAGTACCTTAAGCGCCTACACCGCTGGCGTGGCACTGGAACCTGAATCATAATAAAATTCTCCGCCATCCTATTTATACTGAGCAGTTAACCCTTTAGCCAGTAATTCCATCCTGGCAATGCTCGCATCATTCAATTGTCCTTTCTTAAACTCAGCCAGTACATCGGGCAATTTGTTTTCCATTTCTATTAAAAAATGTGCTTCAAATTCTTTTACTTTTCTTACAGCTACCTCTTTCAACAAACCCTGTGTACCCAGGTAAATAATGGCTACCTGTTTTTCAACAGACATGGGTGAGTATTGTAACTGCTTCAATATTTCCACATTACGGGCTCCCTTATCAATTACATTTTTAGTAGCCGCATCCAGGTCACCACCGAACTTAGAAAAAGCTTCCAGCTCACGGTATAAAGCCTGGTCAAGTTTTAAAGTACCCGCCACTTTCTTCATGGATTTGATCTGCGCATTACCGCCCACACGGCTTACAGAGATACCCACGTTAATAGCCGGACGGATACCCGCGTTGAACAGGTTACCTTCCAGGAATATCTGTCCATCCGTAATAGAAATTACATTGGTAGGGATATATGCGGATACGTCACCTGCCTGTGTTTCAATAATCGGCAAAGCAGTTAATGACCCGCCACCTTTTACAAGATGTTTAATAGAAGCAGGAAGGTCATTCATATTCATAGCCACATCATCATTGGAAATTACTTTCGCGGCTCTTTCTAATAAACGGCTATGCAGATAGAATACATCACCGGGGTATGCTTCACGTCCCGGGGGCCTTCTCAATAACAGGGAAACCTCACGGTAAGCAACAGCCTGCTTAGACAGATCATCATAAATAATCAGGGCGGGGCGACCGGTATCACGGAAGAACTCTCCGATAGCGGCGCCGGCAAATGGCGCATAGAACTGTAAAGGAGCCGGATCAGAAGCGGAAGCGCACACAATGGTTGAATAAGCCATGGCGCCACTATCGCTCAATGTTTTCATCACACCCGCAACAGTTGAAGCTTTTTGTCCAATAGCTACATAAATACAATAAACAGGCTTACCTGCATCGTAAAACTCTTTTTGGTTGATGATGGTATCCACACAGATGGCAGTTTTACCTGTCTGTCGGTCACCAATAACCAACTCACGTTGACCACGACCTATGGGAATCATTGCATCAATGGCTTTGATACCTGTTTGTAAGGGTTCTTTAACCGGCTCACGATAAATAACACCCGGCGCTTTACGCTCCAATGGCATTTCATATAATTCACCAGTTAACGGGCCCTTACCATCAATGGGTTCTCCCAGCGTATTAATAACACGGCCCACTACCCCTTCGCCTACTTTAATAGAAGCGATCTGTCCGGTTCTTTTTACTTTGGCGCCTTCTTTAATAGAACCGCTTTCGCCCATCAATACCACACCCACATTGTCTTCTTCAAGATTTAGTGCAATGGCTTTTACGCCGTTCTCAAACTCTACCAGCTCACCACTGCGTACGCCATTCAGGCCATACACACGTGCGATACCATCTCCCACCTGCAATACGGTACCCACTTCTTCCAGGTCAGCGGCAGTGTTGAAATTACTGAGTTGCTGCCTCAGTATCGCTGATATTTCATCGGGTTTAATATTTACCATGATCTATATTCTTTTAAAATTTATCGTTATTAATATTTGTCTGTTTATCGAAGCTGTTGTACAAAAAGGTTTTCTGAGAATTGTTTTTTAATATCTTTCAGATCGCGGAGAATACTCGCATCTACCAGTTTATTATTAAATTCCAGCACAAAACCACCAATCAGTTTTTCATTCACTTCCGTTTCCAGTTCAATAGAACCGAATTGCTGACCTTCCTGTACTTTTAATTCAATTGACTTCTTTAACTCATCACTAACCGCTACTGCCGTAGTTAATTTAACCCTGTGTATTCCTTTGAGTTCATTATACTGATCAATAAACGCAAAAGCTATTTCCGGCAGATCGCTTTCACGGCCTTTCTTTACCAAAAGTGTATTAAAAGCGGCGGTTAATTCGCCTACTTTCCCTTTGGTAACAGCGGTTACAATGGCATTTTTTTGATCATTATTGATAATAGGACTTTTCAAAAGCGCTACAAAATCTTTACTGGCCTTACATACGGCCTGTAAATATTTCATGTCGGCATATACAGCTTCCAACTCACCTCTTTCTATAGAGAGGTCAATCAGACTCTTGGCATACCGGTTTGCTAAACGTGGATTCGGCATTTAATTCAATTTTCAAATTAGTTCAGTTTCACTTCTTCGGCTAACTGATTGATATATTTCTCCTGCTCTGCTTTATTGCTGAGTTCGCGGCGTAATATTTTTTCACTAACTTCTATTACTAAAGCGCCCACCTGATTTTTTACTTCGGTTAAGGCCGCATTTTTTTGCTGAGAGATGGCAACCTGCGCATCTGCCACAATACGGTCATATTCACCCTTTGCTTTGTCTTTCGCTTCGCCGATCATTTTAAGGGTTTGTTCCTTGGCTTCTTTGATCATGACGCTGCGTTCTTCACGTGCCCGGGCCATCAGGGCCTCATTCTCATTTTTAAGAGCGGCCATTTCAATTTTCACTCTCTCGGCAGTAGCAATGGCATCAGTAATACTTTGTTCCCTTTCCTTCAATCCTTTCAGGATAGCGGGCCATGCCATTTTCTTCAGAATAAAGAAAACGATTAAGAAAGCAAGCAGGGTCCATAATAATAACCCCGGATCTGGTGTAAGCAATTTCATAAGTCTATTCTCCTGTGTCCGTTGATAACGGAAATTTTAAACGATCTTTTTTGTTCCTGTAAACTTCCTGTATAGTCACCAATAGCAAATTTTATTGGTAAGAAGAAAAGGAAGTAAAAAACTGCACCCTCCGTCCTGTACTTCAGGTGCAGTATTCTCTTTTGGGAATGGCTTATTTTAAAACCATTGCCATGAAGCCTACGATGATTCCGAACAATGCGGCGCCTTCTACAAGGGCTGCAGCCAGGATCATATTAGCGCGGATATCGTTCATTGCTTCAGGCTGGCGTGCAATGCTTTCTACAGCGCCTTTACCAATCTGACCAATGCCCAAACCTGCACCGATGGCGGCTAAACCCGCACCGATGGCGCCGCCTGCATTCGCAGTACCATCCAATAAAATTGCAACTAAACTCATGATCGTTTTATTTACAGTTAAAAAAAACTAATTAATGATGCGCCGCTTCTTCAGGGTGTTCCCCTTCAAAAGCCGCTCCGATAAATACCGCTGTCAGGTTGGTAAAAATGAATGCCTGCAAAAAGGCAACCAATATCTCAATCATATAAATGAATACCGTAAATCCAATCGCAACGGGGGTTGTACCCCATCCAACATACGTATTCATCTGACCAAATATAAAAATCAAAGAAATCAGGCAGATAATAATAATATGCCCTGCCACCATATTCGCGAATAAACGAATAATCAAAGCGAAGGGTTTGATGAACACGCCTAAAAACTCTACCAATATCAAAATGGGTTTCACAAATTTAGGAACGCCTGGTGGGTTAAAAATATGTCCCCAGAAATGTTTGTTGGTGCTGAATATGATTACTACAAAAGAGATCAGTCCTAATACAACCGTAAAAGCAATATTACCCGTAACATTAGCGGTACCCGGCAGCAAACCAAAAACATTGTTGATCAGTATAAAGAAAAAAGTGGTTAACAGGTAAGGCAGGTATTTTTCGTATTTGTGTCCCAGATTAGGTTTAGCTACTTCATCACGCACAAAAGTGATAACAGGTTCCAGCAGGCTCTGTTTGCCTTTGGGCGCGGAGGTAACGCCTTCCCCTCTCCTGTAAGCATCGGCAATAGACAGCATTAGCCAGGTTAAGATGGCCAGTGCAATCATCATTTGTACCACATTGCGGGTTAAAGAAAGGTCGTACACATGAATACTCTCCTCAACAGTTCC
>CAYHTC010000071.1:0-10799 GCA_964359445.1 uncultured Sediminibacterium sp.
AATCACAGATTGTGATGTTCAGGAATGCCTGATTCAATGGCCTTCCGGGGTTTATCCGGGATAAAACACCTACCTACATGCAAACCATTATAGAGCCCTTCAGGATTAAATCGGTTGAACCCATTTATTTTACTACCAGGGAGGAAAGAATGACTATTTTAGAAAAAGCCTTTTACAATCCTTTCCTGATACATGCCAAGGCGGTATTGATAGACCTGCTAACAGACAGTGGTACCAGCGCCATGAGCAGTCATCAATGGGCGGGCATTATGCAGGGCGATGAATCTTATGCAGGCAGTACGAGCTATTTTCGTTTTGAAGAAACTATTCAGGGTATTACCGGGCTGCCATTGGTGATACCCACCCACCAGGGCAGGGCCGCAGAAAAAATACTGTTTAGTATATTGGGAGGGAAAGGAAAATATTTTCTGAGTAATACCCTGTTCGATACCACCAGGGCCAATATTGAATATTCAGGCGCTGAAGGTATTGACCTGATTTGCGAAGAAGGGAAACATCCTTCCGTTCCTGCTCCATTCAAGGGTAATATGGATACGGTTGCGTTAAAGAAATGTATTGCAGAAAAAGGGGCGGCAAATATTCCGCTTTGTATGATAACGGTCACCAATAATTCTGGTGGTGGACAACCCGTTAGCATGCAAAATATCAGGGAAGTGAAAGCTATTTGTGAAGCAAACAATATCCCTATGTTTATTGATGCCTGCCGCTTTGCAGAAAACGCGTATTTTATAAAACTAAGGGAGGAAGGATACCGGCATACAGCCATACCCGACATAGTAAAAGAACTGTTTTCTTATGCAGACGGCTGTACCATGAGCGCCAAGAAAGATGCTTTTGCCAATATTGGTGGTTTCCTTGCCATGCATGATGAAAAACTGGCACAGCTATGTAGAAATATGTTAATTATGACCGAGGGATTCCCTACCTATGGTGGCCTGGCAGGAAGGGATCTGGAAGCAATAGCTATCGGGTTAACAGAAGTGATGGACGAACATTATTTACAATATCGTATCCGTAGTATTGAATACCTCACCAATCATTTAATAGCTGCGGGTGTGCCGGTGATGCAGCCCGCCGGCGGACATGCCATTTATTTAGATGCAAAGGAATTCCTCTCACATATTCCGGTTGAACAATATCCGGGACAGGCGCTGACGGGGGCCCTGTATATACATGGCGGCATTCGCGGTGTGGAAATCGGCTCACTGATGTTTGGAAAATATGATGCTGATCAAAAATTGATTCCGGCTCCACTGGAACTGGTTCGGTTGGCCATTCCGAGAAGAGTGTACACGCAAAGCCATATTGATTATGTAGCTGAAGTGATTATTGAAGTATTTCATCAACGGGATGCGATAAAAGGTATGACTATTGTTGAAGAAGCGCCGATGCTAAGACATTTTACCGCTAAACTGAAACCGGTTGAAAACTAACTACTGAAAAATTTACTTTAAAAAGATAATCATGAAAACAATTAAACAAAGCTGGGCCGAACCGTATAAGATTAAAATGGTGGAGTTGTTGAAGATGACCACTGCGGCACAACGAAAAAAAGCGATGAAAGAAGCGGGTTACAATACCTTTCTTTTAAAATCGGAGGATGTATATATTGATCTACTGACCGATAGCGGCACCTCTGCCATGAGCGACCGGCAGTGGGCCGGTATGATGCTGGGAGATGAAGCCTACGCGGGCAGCCGCAATTTTTACCACCTGGAAGAAGTGGTGAGAGATGTATATGGATACAAATATTTGATTCCTACGCACCAGGGCCGTGGCGCCGAAAATATTTTATCAAAGATCCTGATAAAGAAAGGGGATATCATACCGGGCAATATGTATTTCACAACCACCCGTTTGCACCAGGAACTGGCCGGAGGAAAATTTGAAGACATCATTATTGATGAGGCACATGATCCGGAAAATGAGTTTCCGTTTAAAGGGAATATTGACCTGGAAAAACTAAAAAAACTGATTAAAAAACATGGGGCCAAAAAAATTCCTTATGTAAGTATGGCCACCAGTGTTAATATGGCCGGCGGACAACCCATCAGCATGAAAAACCTGAAGGAGCTGCGCACGCTAACCCAAAAACATGGCATACGTGTGATACATGATATGACGAGGGTGGCAGAAAACGCCTACTTCATCCAGCAAAAAGAGAAGGGATATGAACATAAAACGATCAAAGCCATCGTTAAAGAAATTTGTTCCTATACGGATGGCGCAACCATGAGCGCTAAAAAAGATGCACTGGTAAACATTGGCGGTTTCCTGGCTGTCAATGACTGGGATGTGTTTGAAGAAGCAAGGAATATGGTGGTGGTGTATGAAGGACTGCATACCTACGGTGGGCTGGCAGGAAGGGATATGGAAGCCATGGCTATCGGTATTGGAGAAAGTGTTTGTGATGATCATATCAGGGCAAGGGTGGGACAGGTTATTTATCTGGGAGAGAAAATGATGGAGTATGATATACCTATTGTAAAACCGATTGGCGGGCATGGCATATTTGTGGATGCCAAAAAATTTCTGCCCCATATTCCACAGGAATATTTTCCTGCACAAACACTGGCTGCAGAATTGTATCTTGATTCAGGTGTGAGAACAATGGAAAGAGGCGTTGTATCGGCAGGCCGGAAAGCCAATGGTAAAAACTATTTTCCCAGGCTGGAGTTGGTAAGGTTTACCATTCCGCGCCGGGTGTATACACAGGCGCATATGGATGTGATTGCAGAATCTGCTGCAAGGGTTTACCAGCGCCGCAAGGCCATTACAGGAATGAAAATGATCTATGAGCCGAAATATCTTCGCTTTTTTCAGGCTAAATTTGAAAAACTATAGTTAACACAGGTATCAACTGCATTCTATCAATTATCAGCAATAAAATATACGATATGCAATTTGAGAACTTCGTTCCAGGTGAAAAACAACTTAAATTTGAAGAACCAGGGTTATGATAAAAAGCAAACACTTTTACATTAGAAAAATACACCGTTACCTGGGATTGGTTTTGGGTATTCAGTTCTTATTATGGACCATTGGGGGTCTATACTTTAGCTGGAGTAATATGGATGAAGTTCATGGGGATTTTGAAAAAAAGGAAGCTCCTTTATTATCCTCAAACATAGCCCTGGTTTCACCGTCTATTATTTTAGACTCGATTAAAAAAATACATACCATTGATTCAGTTGTTTCTATACAGTTGATTGAAATTTCAGGTAAACCCTTTTACCAGATAAGATGTATTAGCGCGATACATCATAAGGTAAATCATCAGCAAAGTATGACAACGATGAATCATCTTGCCAATGCGGAAACCGGGGTACTTAGAAGCGCATTAACAGAAAAAGAAGCCATTGAAGTTGCAAAAAATCATTTCAATGGAGAACCTGTAATAAAAGAGGTTGCGTATATAACCAATACCGATGCATATCACGAATATAGGAAACAACCGCTTCCTGCTTATGCAATTACGTTTGAACACGCGTCTAATTCTACCGTTTATGTTGCGAGTGAGTTGGGTACTGTTCAAAAATTCAGGAATAATAAATGGAGGATATTTGATTTGTTATGGATGATGCATACAATGGACTATAAAGGAAGGGATAATTTTGGAAATATCCTGTTAAGGGCTTTTTCTTTTTTGGGTTTGATCACCGTAATAAGTGGTTTTACACTCTACTTTGTGAGTTAAAGAAAATTCAAAAAATAAGATAGTATGTCCTTAAAATTATTTATGGTTTTGATTGGCTGTAAACCCCAGGGCAGGCATATAGAGCAACATGATGTATATTTTGGTATTGCTCATGAATTGAAAGAACTGGTTCCTGAATTCATTAGTTTCTGGCCGGAAACAAATGGCAAGATGCATGTAGACGGATGGCGTGAAGTATCGCAGGTAGATGGGCAAAATATTACAATCATTTCCAGGTTAGCGAAAAAAAACAGTTTCAATCATCAGTTATACTTTATCAATCTTGGAGGGTATAAAAAAGATGAATTTGAAGAGTTTCATTATAAAATGATTATCGCATCATCCGATAAAGGAACAGCGATACAGAGAGCTAAGCAAACCGCTTTTTTTAAACATACCCATTTTGAGGGAGCCAATTCTCATATAGATGATAAATATGGCGTGGATGTTGATGATATATATGACATCGAAGAAATGCTTGCGCCTGCAATAAAAGAAAAGTATGCCATTGAATTAACACCTGCCAGGGAGCCGGTGATAAATGAAGTGCATTTAGGCTATTTTAAACTGGATGCACTGTAAACGATAACGGTAAATGCAAAAAGAAGACAGTGAATGGCAACTATCCTGTTTCCCCCCTTTACAAACTAAATTTTGCATTCATTTTCAATCTGGATATTTCTTTGTGTTTTGTTAAAAACAACGGCAGTATCTATAATATGCGTTATAAACTATTTTGAAAATGTGTAGCTTTATAGGAAAAGAAAATGTTCCGGATGAAATCATAAAACGCACAGAATGCTGTATATAAATTCAAAATATAAGTTTAGGCAAAGTATTCTATTTGTATTCCTTTCCCTGAATTTATTTTTATTTTGTCAAAAGAAGTATAGCAACGATGAATATGATAGACAGAGATCCGGATTTACAGATTATTTCATACCCAAAGGACAAAGTTATTCAACGGACTCAACCAGTATTGTTCGTTTAAACGGCATTACTGAAATGAAACTCCAATTCAGGTTTGATAACAGCGCCATTTACAGCACTGTTGATCCGATAAATCAGGCGGATGTTAACAAATTATATGGGTTTGCAGATTGCGTTTCTTTTACAACGCTTTATACCATTGCACCACATCATATAAATTCTGCACGGTTTGGCTGGGCATGGTATAACCAGGCCTTACGCATATATGCTTATTATTACAACGATTCGGTGAGGCTGTTCAAAGAGTTGCAAGTAGTTGAAATCGGGAAGACATATACCGCCGGTATTAAACTAATTCCACACGGATATGAGTTTACAATAGAAAACAAAAAGGATACAGTTCCCCGAACCTGTACTTCATCAACGATCAGTGGGTATAAACTGTTCCCCTTTTTTGGCGGAACAGAAACCGCTCCGCAAGACATACATATTTGGATGAAAGAGCTTTGAACAGTTATTTAGCAGAGAAAAGTAAGTATAAAAGTCAATTGACATTTAAGTAAATAACAAGCAATGTTGCGCATATAGAAACTATTACATATGAAGTTCTTGCAAATGCAAAGCTTTAAATTTTCAACCTTTTAGTTGTAAGGCGTGATTTTCAAATCCTTAAAATAACCAATGGTGCCAATATCAACCCATAATCCAATTGCTCCTTTTGTCATTTTCCCCTTTAATTCATTAACTATCATAGTTGAATATTTTGCATCATTCACAAACAATTCTGCTACTTTATCCTTTACAACAATTTTAATTTTTATCCACTCATTTATATCTACCGGCGCTGTTGTTTCATAAGTGCCTGGTGCTAATTTCCTTAAGGTGTCGAATTTATAATTTGGGTAAGAATAATATTGTACAGTTTTATTCCTAAATCCTTGATTATCTGACCTGCCAACTTTCGGCCTTAAATAAAATGACTCGTATTCTTTTTCGTTATCTGTTACCCTGAATGCAACACCAATAAAACCTTGAGAACCTTTGAAAGGTGATGGGTCTTGTATTTCGCTTAACATTTTAACTTCAATTATACCATTCTCAAAACTTACATTTTTTAACTCAATAAATGTTGGCTCATCAACAGTACTCTCGAGTCTGTTAAGGTCGAACGGAAGTAAATTAAGGTCTCTTTCAACTTTAATTACTTTCTCGCCCTTTAGTTCCGTAACTGAAGCTTTTACATTTTTTAATTCAAATTCGTACTTCCCTAATTTCAAATTCTGCGAGAATACATTTGACGTAAACAACAACAGTGCTATAATTAAAAGTTTATTCATTTTTTTAAATTAGATTATCAAGAAATTTTATTTTAAAATAATTTTTCAGCAGGTGGAGTTGCTCCAGCCAATCTTAAGTAAACTGTAGTTTGGCCTCTATGATGAGTTTGGTGTTCAAAACATTTGTTTAATACTTGCTCTCTACTAATATCAAATTGACCAAATAACTTGATGTGTTCATCTAATTTCGCATTGGGATACTTTTTGATTGTATTGATTGCAAAATCGTACGCAGCAAGAACTTTATTTGTAACACTTGCCTTATTTACATCATTTGATTTTTCTAAATCACCAAATACAACGGGTGGTTTCTCATCAGTTGCAGAACCAATAAATCCATAAATTGCATCACTTAAATGAAGAGCTTGGCCGGCAAAAGAGCGCATTTCCTTTGTTGGCTTAAGTGTATATCCACTTTCGGGCATAGCATCCAAATACTCTTTAGTGTAATCTTTTGCTCTTTGCCATTCTTTTAAAATTGTTTCAGTTGAAGTTTGTGCTTGTAAGTTACACATGATTAAAATTGTTGTTAATAATGATAAAATCTTTTTCATATAAAATATTTTTTACAAAACTAATGTGTTTGGTGTACATTTGTAACCAAATAAGTAAAAACAAGTAACCATATGGTAACTACTATTTCAACTGCAAGATTTATTGAGAATCCATTAAATTGTCCGGTAACGAGAGCAATGAGCATCATTGGTGGAAAATGGAAACCTATTATCTTAAATTGTATTGGAGAGAGAACTATTCGATTTGGAAAACTAAATCAGATAATCCCAGCAATTTCAAACAAGGTTTTGGCAAATGAATTAAAAGAATTAGAATCATTTGGTTTAATTAAAAGAACAGAATTCACGGAAATGCCACCAAGAGTAGAATACTCTTTGACAAATTCAGGTAAAACTTTGCTTCCCATTTTGCATGAACTTGCCTCATGGGGAAATACACATGCTGCAAAGAAAATTATCAAGGAATTTGCTTAATTGATTTTTAAATGTCCTCAAATAGTGAGAGGCTCAGTATTGGCAACGAATAAACTCATTGACTATAAAACAAAAAAAGCCATCATTTCTGATGGCTTCTCAATTGTTGCTCCCCCTCCCCGACTTGAACGGGGGACCCTCTGATTAACAGTCAGATGCTCTAACCAACTGAGCTAAGGAGGAGTATACCCTTCAGGAAATCCCTAAAGGGGCTGCAAAAATAGGGAAAAATGCATTCTGGCAAAATCTGTATTCAAAAAATTACAGCGAACCCCCAAATCCCCGCCTTCATAGCCTATATAAATGCCATATCGCGTGTATCAATATTCCATCGTTCTATAAGGGTATCTAACCTGGTACATATCACGAACCTTCTGCAAAATCAACTCACGCAGGGCATCAATATTCTTTTTTTCAATAGCCGATACAAATACGCATTGGTGTTCGGTGGCATGATCCCATTTCTCTTTTAAATCGCGGAGGATCTCCTGTTTCACGCTTTCATCCAGCCATTCGTCGAAATTCTTTTCTTCATACATATCCATTTTATTGAAGACGGTAAGAATGGGCTTCTCAAAGGCTTTCAGCTCCTGCAATGTTTTATTCACCACCCCTATCTGTTCTTCATATTGCGGGTGAGATATGTCTACCACGTGTAATAAAATATCCGCTTCCCGCACTTCATCCAGTGTGCTTTTAAAACTCTCAATCAGGTGGTGAGGTAGTTTGCGGATAAAGCCTACGGTATCACTCAATAAAAAAGGCGTATTCTCAAACACTACTTTGCGCGTGGTGGTATCAAGGGTGGCAAATAATTTATTTTCCGCAAACACATCGCTCTTACTCAGCAAATTCATGAGGGTACTCTTACCCACATTGGTGTAGCCAACCAGGGCTACCCGAATAAATTCGCCCCGCTCTTTGCGCTGGGTAAATGCCTGCTTGTCTATCTCTCCTAATCTTTTGCGCAGCAGTGATATTTTATCTTTTACAATACGGCGATCGGTTTCAATTTCTGTTTCACCCGGACCCCTTGTTCCAATACCCCCTCCCTGCCTTTCTAAGTGCTTCCATAGGCCTTTTAGCCTGGGTAAAAGATATTGGTACTGTGCCAGTTCTACCTGTACCCTGGCCTGTGCCGTACGGGCACGGCTGGCAAAAATATCCAGTATCAGATCGCTCCGGTCAATCGTTTTTACGCCCAGTTCTTTTTCAATATTGGATATTTGTGAGCCGGTTAACTCATCATCAAAAATAACCAGGTGAATGTTTTTGCCGGTAACATAGGCTTTGATTTCCGCTAATTTTCCTTTTCCCACAAAAGTCCGGCTATCAGGGTGAGGTAATTTTTGAGTAAATCGCTTTACTGCGATAGCGCCGGCTGTTTCAGACAAAAAAGCCAGTTCATCCAAAAACTCAGTAACCTGCTCCTGGGTCTGTTCTTTCTGTATCAAACCTACCAGCACCGTTTTTTCTTCCTTGCGAATATGTTTCTTTTTCTCGATCAAAGGGAATTTTTAGTGAAGGTAGGGGATAGTGGTCTCACGGTTAACGCTTACAAGCCGCTGATGGTAATGCCCAAGGAAAACTTGTTCATAGCCGGTCCCACCCCGTCTTTTAATACGCTGTTAAACTGGTAGCCGGCATCGAGGGATATCAGGCCATAACCTACTCTGCCGGTCAGGGCGAGCATGGTTCCGTTGAAGAATTTTTTACTGCTTTCTTTGGTAATATAGTTGGTGCCAAAGAGAGAGGTTCCATTTTTATTAACCAGGTTCTTTCCTTTGGAAGAGGTTTTTAATAAGCTGCCCACTTTCACACCCAGCGCTGCTTTCCATGATTTGGAAGGATTGGCAGGATCGGAGAAATAGCGGAGCTCTACCGGAATTTCAGCGAAGAGAGAAGTTACTTTATACTTTTTAAAATGATCGGTACTGTCCATATTGGTAAACGGCAGTCTGGCAGAATTCGCTTTCAAGTCAACTTTGGTATTATTAAAGAAGATATTACTGCTTCCGATGCCAATACCATACGCCACACTGAATTTCTGGTTGGTCTTGAAAGGCTTATCAAACATAAAATACACATTGAAATGCCTGCTGAATCCGCCGGTACGGATACTGTCGGGGCGGCCCGTCCAGCTATCACTTCCATATTGTATCATTAAATGATCACCGGTACGGTTAGCGAGGTCAAATTTTGGGGTGGAGGGTGTTTGAGCCATGGCCAAAAAAGTAAAGCCTATGCCTGATAGAACGAGTAGTGTTTTTTTCATTTCTGGTAGTTAATTGCAATATTGGTTGCCAATAGAGGCGCAAATTAACAGAATTGGCCGCATACAGGGGGTTAAAAATTAGTCAAAACCGGTTCAATAGCCATTTATTGGGTTAAAATAAGTAGAAAACAACCTGGATTGTCTATAAAACTACCTCAACAGAGGTAAAGAGGGCAAGGATAGAGCGGTTAATCGGCCTATCTTTACGGCTCACCTATATAATTGTGATTTATTTTGAAGTTTACTGAATTTGGTTTTGACGAGAGAATATTGGAAGGTATTGATTCAATGGGTTATGATACTGCTACGCCTGTTCAGGAACAGGTAATGATACCCATTTTGCAGGGGAAAGATATTATTGCTTCGGCGCAGACCGGCACCGGTAAAACAGCCGCTTTTCTCTTACCCCTGATGAATAAAATTGTTACTGAGCCGCATGATGAGCACCTGATCAATGCCATGATTATTGTACCTACACGCGAGCTGGCGGTACAGATTGCCCAGTCGATGGAAGGGCTCTCTTATTTTACCTCTGTTAGTTCGATAGCTGTGTATGGTGGCGGAGATGGCACTTCCTTTACTACAGAAAAAAAAGCATTATCCAGTGGGGTGGATGTGGTGATTTGTACACCGGGCAGAATGATAGCCCATTTGAATATGGGGTATGTAAAAATGCAGGCATTGCGTTACCTGGTACTGGATGAAGCCGACCGTATGCTGGATATGGGGTTTCATGATGATATTATGAAGATCATTTCTTTTCTGCCTAAAAAAAGACAGAACCTTCTTTTCTCGGCTACCATGCCTATGAAGATGCGTGAGATGGCAAGAAAAATCCTGCACAATCCTTTAGAGATTAATATCGCTATCTCCAAACCGCCTGAACAAATTGTTCAGGAAGCTTTTGTGGTGTATGAATCTCAGAAGATACCATTGGTGAAAGATGTGTTACGCAGAAAAGATTTTCAGAGTGTGATTGTATTCTGTTCTAAAAAACAGAATGTAAAACAACTGAGCAATGAACTGAAGCGGGCTAATTTTTCGATAGAGGAAATTCATTCAGATCTTGACCAGGTAAAAAGGGAACAGGTATTACTGGATTTCAGGAATAAGAAATTAAAAATATTAGTAGCCACAGATATCCTTAGCCGGGGTATTGATATTGAGGATATTGACCTCGTTATTAATTATGATGTACCTAATGACGGCGAAGACTATATTCACCGCATAGGCCGTACGGCCCGTGCTTCCAGTGAAGGAACAGCCTATACTTTTATTACTGAAAAAGAACAACAGAAATTCGCACAGATAGAAGCTTTATTGGGACATCCTGTTACCAAGGCCCGGGTGCCGGAACAATTTGGCGCCACACCGGCCTACAATCCAAGACCGGCCAGGGCTGGTGGCGGTAAAAGATTTGCCGGCGGCGGTGGCGGTAAAAGAAGATAAAATAAGTTCTCCCGTTATGATTCCTGCCCCCTGGTAATTGCCCTTTGGCGCTGAAACAATACTCATTGGAATTTACTGAAAATTTGATTATTAAGTAAAGA
>CAYHTC010000072.1:0-10799 GCA_964359445.1 uncultured Sediminibacterium sp.
GTATATCTCGGTGGTGGTAATACTTTCATGGCCCAGCATTTCCTGCACTGCACGCAGGTCGGCTCCACCCTCTACCAGGTGCGTGGCAAAGGAATGACGAAAAGTATGGGGTGAAATATTTTTGGTGATACCTGCTAGTTTGGCCGCCTGCTTTATAATATAAAAGATCATGACCCTGCTGAGGTTTTTTCCACGCTTATTCAGAAAGAGGATATCTTCAAAGCCCGGCTGTATGGTTTGATGAACGCGGATATTGTCTTTATATATTTTGATATACTTTACCGCATCACGGCCAATGGGTACCAGCCTTTCTTTGTTGCCTTTACCAATAACACGTATAAACCCAACATCAAGGTACAGGCCGGATATTTTCAGGTTCACTACTTCGCTAACCCGCAAGCCACAACTATACATCGTTTCCAGAATGGCTTTATTGCGGCTGCCATCGGGGGTGCTTTGATCCGGCTGGGCAATCACCAGTTCAATTTCCTCAAAACTCAATGTGTCTGGTAGTTTTCTGCTTGTTTTAGGAGCTTCCAGCAAAGTGGAGGGATCGGTTTGGATAATTTGTTCTATCAAACAATATTTATAAAAACTCCGTATGCCGGATATGATCCTTGCCTGTGAAGTGGCCGTCATGCCCAAACCGCCCACCCACTTTACAAATTGCTGCAGGTCTGTCAAATCAATCTCAGCAGGTGATTTAAGGGTTTGGCTGATCTGTAAATAAGCTGTCAGCTTCTCTACATCATGCAGGTAAGCTTCCACTGAGTGATCACTCAGAGACTTTTCCAGGCGGAGATAAGCTTTGTATCCTTTTTTGTATGTATCCCACATAGCTCCTTTTGAAATTTGGTTATGAAGGTAAGCTACCCGATATTGCAAATTCAAAAAATCCGGGCTGCCTGCCGGCGGACAGGTTCCGAAATTTAAAAATCTCTTAATTGATCTGATGCAAGTTAATCTCCGTTCGTTTAAACAAAAAGTCCGTTATCACCACAAAGCATTCAAACGTTATTTAGGAAAAATCAAAAAGAACCCGCCCCGTGGCCTTGATACCATTGCCGCAATCATTGACGCTGAAGTATGGAAAGAAGTGGATTGTTTAAGTTGCGCGAACTGCTGCAAAAACATGACGCCTACCTTTACCAATAAAGACATCAAACGGATTGCTGCTCATTTTGAGGTAAAACCGCGGGAGTTCAAAGACAAATGGCTTGAATTTGATAAAAAAGGGGATGACTGGGTAAATGTAAAACAGCCCTGCCAGTTCCTGAATATGGAAAATAATATGTGCAGCATTTATGAAGTGCGCCCGGAGGATTGTGCCGGCTTTCCACACCTGAAGAAAAAGAAAATGGTGGAGTATATTCATGTGCACCGGCAGAATATTGAACATTGTCCGGCAACATACAGGATGGTGGAGAAGATGATGGAAAGAATACAGGTTTAATTAATAATTAGTAATTAAAAATTAATAATTACCCGGGTGTAGTATAAATTAAAAGTATACATCATCAATCATTAATATTTCTTTAGCTGTTTCATTCACCAATGTTATGGCTATCACATCAAACTGAATATATTTCCATTTGGGATGCTGGTACTGATAATTTTCGGCGGCATTTTTCAGGTTTTTCATTTTGTCTTTGCTAATACTTTCTTCGGGAAAACCAAACCGCAATGAGTACCTTGTTTTTACTTCAATGAAATGAAGGAACTGATCTTTTGAGGCAATGATATCCACTTCCCAATGATGTTTTCGCCAGTTCCTTTCCAGCAGGGTATACCCATTTTTGGTAAGATAGTCCGCAGCGATATCTTCACCTTTTTTGCCGGTTAACAGGTTATTGCTCATGTATTTGGTAAGCTTACCTTAAAAATAGGGATATGCACAAGATATTTCGGAACTTCACGTTATAGGATAATACCTGTAAATAATACCTAATGGAACTAAATAATAATATTTATAAACTCAAAGGCAGAGTGATGCACTATGCATGGGGGGGGTATGAATTTATCCCATCTTTATTAGGCATAGATAATCCTGAATACAAACCCTTTGCCGAATACTGGATGGGGGCTCATCCACTGGCGCCTTCTGAGTTATTGACGCCTGAAGGCCCCATATCCTTATTTACAGCTATACAGGAACAGCCGGAAAAGGTAATTTCCGAAAAAGTGTACGATGCGTTCGGGGGGCTTCCGTACCTGTTTAAGGTACAGGATGTAAAAGATATTCTTTCTATTCAGGTTCACCCGGGTAAGGAAGAAGCGGGAAAAGGATTTGACAGGGAAGAGGCGGAAGGTATTCCACTGAATGCACCCTACCGTAATTACAAAGACAGGAACCATAAACCTGAAATACTGGTGGCTTTAACTGATTTCTGGTTATTACACGGGTTCAGGCAATTGGCGGAAATTGAGCAAATACTTATTGATGTTCCGGAGTTTACCGTACTGTTGCCTTATTTCAGGAGAGAAGGATTAAAGCCTTTGTATCAGTTTATTATGGAAATTGAACAGCCGGAGATAAATGCCTTATTGGAAAACCTGATCAAGCGGAATATCCGGATGAAAAAGGAGGGTGAGTTAACCAGGGAAATGCCAGGTTGGTGGATAGCCAAAATTTTTGAAGGCAAGGAAGACATGGGTGATATAGACAGGGCTATTTTTTCAATTTATTTTTTCAATATCGTAAACCTGAAGCCGGGTGAGGGCCTTTTTCAGGGAGCCGGCATGCCTCATGCATATCTGGAAGGCCAGTGTGTTGAGCTGATGGCCAACAGTGATAACGTATTAAGAGCGGGCCTAACCCCGAAACATATTGATGTGCCTGAATTAATGAAGCATACATTGTTTGAAAGTGTTGTTCCCAATGTGATGAAAGGGAATACAGTGCTTACCGGCGAAAAAGTATACCCTTGTCCGGTAGCAGATTTTGGTATTGCAAAAATAACGTTAACCGCTAACCTGGCATATTCGGCTACCACTTCATCTTTAGAAATATTGCTGGTTACAGACGGTGGCGCCGTTATCAATAACTCGCTCGTATTGAAAAGGGGAGAAGCCGTTGCTGTTTTTGCCGGTGAAACATATACCATCCGGGCATCGGGTGATGCCGTATTGTTCAGGGCATTTGTACCGGTTGTTTAGCGCTTATTCACATCAATGAGGAAAATTACCATGGCGGCAATTCCATTAACGCTTATTTTTGCTCAGAAATCTACAATCAAATGAAAATTAACAGACCGCTTATCATTTCTCTTGTACTGATGGTATTGGTTAGCGCCTTATACAGGATACTGCCTGATCGTCCCATGGGTTTTGCACCTCAGATTGCGATGGGCCTTTTTAGCGGCGCCTTATTTGTGAAAAATAAAAAATGGGCCTTTATACTGCCATTGGTATCTATGTTTCTGTCTGACCTGTTATACCAGGTCTTATATAATAACGGGTTAACTGCTATCCGGGGTTTTTATGATGGGCAGTGGATTAACTATTTGTTGTTTGCCGGTATGACCTGTTTCGGATTTCTTATTAAAACGAATAAGATCGGTAATATGATTGTTGCTGCTTTGTCTGCCCCTACTGCTTATTTTCTGGTTTCTAATTTCTTTGTATGGGCCAGTGGTCGTGGTTTTGGGTTGAATAGACCCAAAACTTTTAGCGGATTATTGTTGTGCTATAATGATGGCCTGCCTTTTTATAAGAATAGTGTGATAGCTACGGTTATTTTTTCTGCAGTCTTATTTGGTACTTATTATTTGGCTAAGAACCTGTTTGTGCAAAAAGAGCTGGTTTAGTTAAAGACCGTCTTAGCTATTCTCCTTCTCATACCATGCGTCCACCAGTAAATGTTTGCCATCTGCCGCGGTGGTAGCCAATTCATCACAACGGTTATTCATCGCGTTATCTGCATGCCCTTTCACCCAAACGAAGCGCAGTTTGAAATGTTTGGCTAATGCATGGAATTGCAGCCAGAGGTCCTTATTTTTTTTACCACCTTTGAAATCCGTTCGTATCCAGTTATCCAACCATTTTTTTTCAACCGTATTTACTATGTACTGACTGTCTGTGTAGATAGTAACCGGAATATTTTTTTTAGTCAGTGAGGATAAGGCTGCAATTACTGCCAGCAGTTCCATCCGGTTATTGGTAGTGAGCCGGTAACCGGCCGAAATTTCTTTCTTCACTTCCCCCCATATCAATACTACGCCATAGCCCCCGGGCCCCGGATTGCCCCTTGCAGAGCCGTCGGTGTATATCTTTAAGTGGTGGATTTGTCGCATTTATATAAAATATTCCCCCTTCATATACAAAACCGCTTTGCCCGCAATGGTAACACGATCTCCTAAATCACTGCACCGGAGATGCCCTTTTCTTTTGGAGAGTTGTATAGAAGTCAAATTTTTTTTATTCAGTTCTTTGGCCCAGTAAGGAATTAGCGTGGCATGTGCCGAACCGGTAACGGGATCTTCTCCAATCACAGAATTCGGTACTAAAAAGCGACAGACAAAATCCGATTCATTTCCTTTGGCTGTGATAATGATGCCGAGAGTGTCTACTGTATTCAAATAATGATAATCAGCCACTACTTTTTCTACTTCATCCTGTGAATGGTACACTAAAAAATAGTCTCTTGACCGCAAAACTTTTGTGGGCGCTATATTAAAACCTTTCAATAGATTCTCCGGTGGAACACAGTTTACAGGCATGCGTGCGGGGAAATTCATTTCGAGCAGGTCGCCCTTTTTTATAACGGTCAGTTCGCCGCTTTTACTGTGAAAGGTAATAGTATCAGAACCATGCGTCAACTCATTAAAAATAACATGCGCAGTGGCAAGGGTTGGATGACCAGCCAGGTCAATCTCTACTTCGGGAGTGAACCATCTGATATCATAACTTTCGTTGTTTCTTTTAACAAAGAATGCCGTTTCTGATAAATTATTTTCATTAGCCAGTTGTTGCATTGTTTCGGTAGGGAGAAACGCATTTAAAGGACAACAGGCTGCCGGATTTCCTCCAAAAAGCTTATCAGTGAAGGCATCGACAGTGTAAATGGGGTAAGGCATGTGTTGATTAAGTTTACTAATTTTTGAATTCAAAAGTCAAAACTGAATACCCAAAAGTATTAGGCAAAGTAAAGGGAATTGATTGATTAGCGGATTGCTACACCTGAAACACACCCATTTTAAAATCGTCTATATGCGAATTTTGGTTTGCGGCAGCAATACCTTCCGCAATTACCTCTCTGGTTTTAATTGGATCAATAATATTATCTATCCATAAGCGGGCGGCAGCATAGAAGGGGGAGGTTTGTTTTTCGTAACTGTTTTTGATTTTGTCCAATAATATTTTTTCTTCTTCAGCGCTTACTTCCTGTCCTTTCGCTTTCATGGTGGCCACCTGAATTTGTAATAAGGTTTTGGCCGCCTGGTCGCCGCCCATTACAGCAATTTTTGCTGAGGGCCATGCGTAAATAAAGCGGGGATCGTAGGCTTTGCCACACATGGCATAATTGCCCGCGCCATAACTATTGCCTATTATAACAGTGATCTTGGGTACCACTGAATTGGCTACTGCATTTACCAGTTTGGCGCCATCTTTTATGATGCCGCTATGTTCGCTACGGCTACCTACCATAAATCCCGTTACATCCTGCAGGAAAACAAGAGGTATTTTTTTCTGGTTGCAGTTCATGATAAAGCGGGCGGCTTTATCGGCGCTGTCGTTATAGATCACACCACCTATCTGCATTTCGCCTTTCTTGTTTTTGCTGATCAGTCGCTGGTTGGCAACAATACCTACTGCCCATCCCTCTATTCTGGCATAGCCGCATAGAATCGTTTTGCCGTAATCGGCTTTATATTGATCGAACTCACTGTTATCAACTATGCGTTCAATAATATCCAGCATATCATAAGGTTTCAGGTTACCTTCATGAATGATACAATATAATTCATTGGGATCTTTTTTGGGAGCAGTTGACTGAACCCTGTTGAAGCCTGCTTTAGAGGGCTCCCCCAGTTTGTTCATGATCTTTTTGATATGATCCAGGCACTCATGTTCTGTTTTGAATTTGTAATCAGCGACCCCGCTGATCTCTGTATGAGTTACGGCGCCTCCTAAAGTTTCATTATCAATCTCTTCACCAATAGCTGCTTTTACGAGATAGGATCCCGCTAAGAAAATACTGCCATTGCCTTCTACCATCAGCGTTTCATCACTCATAACGGGTAAATAAGCGCCTCCGGCAACGCAGGCGCCCATTACCGCGGAAATCTGTGTAATGCCCATGGCACTCATTCTGGCATTGTTACGGAAGATGCGCCCGAAATGTTCTTTATCCGGGAATATTTCATCCTGCATAGGAAGGAATACACCGGCGCTGTCTACCAGGTAAATCACCGGTAATCTGTTTTCCATGGCAATCTCCTGCATACGGAGGTTTTTCTTGCCGGTAACCGGAAACCAGGCGCCGGCTTTCACGGTTTGATCATTAGCTACTACTACACATTGCCGGCCACTTACATAACCCAAACCTGCAACGGTTCCTCCACAGGGGCAACCGCCTTCTTCCTCATACATGGCAAACCCCGCAAAAGCGCCGATCTCTGTGAATGGTTTTTCCTTATCACATAAATAATCAATCCGCTCACGGGCAGTTAATTTGTTTCTTTCTTTTTGTTTTTCAAAAGCTTTTTTGCCACCACCCAGTTTGATTTTTTCAAAATGCCGGTTTGCCTTGCTCACAGCCAGCTTCATCCAGTCTTCATTACGGTTAAACTCCGGGCCCATATACGAACAATTGTTAGTGCGACAAATATAGGTTGTTACGGGAGAAAAAAGGAATACCGAATATTCATTATTCTTTTTGTATTATATTTAGCCAATGCCATACGATTATATCATTATTGGTGCGGGTTCAGCAGGATGTGTATTAGCTAACCGGTTAACGGAAGATGGCAATTGTACTGTTTTATTGCTGGAAGCAGGATCACGTGATACCAAACCTGAAATTCGGATTCCGGGAGCTTATGCCAGGCTTAACCGTAGTTCGGTTGACTGGGCCTTCTGGACAGTGCCCCAAAAACAGGTTAATAACCGGAAAATATTTATACCCAGGGGTAAAACAATTGGTGGCAGCAGCGCTACCAATGCAATGGCTTATGTGCGTGGTAATAAAGAAGATTTTAATGAATGGGAAGCGCTGGGTAATACAGGATGGGGTTATGAAGATGTTTTACCATATTTCATAAAATCGGAAACCCATGAACATTTTGGGGGACCTTTTCATGGAGAGAACGGGCCTTTACATGTAACGCTTTCAAGGCAACCCAGTGAACTGGCCAGTGTTTTTGTGGAAGCCTGTGAAGAATGTGGTATTCCGCGTAATACCGATTATAACGGTGCAGAGCAGGAAGGGGCCAGTATGCTCCAGTACACCATCAAAAACAATAAACGGCATAGTGCGGCAGATGCTTTTTTAAAACCGGCCATGCGCCGGTCCAACCTTACTGTCAGAACAAATACCCATGTGAAATCTATTTTAATAGAAGATGGAAGAGCCGTTGGAGTAGAAGTGATGACGGCCCATTCTGATTCCGAACGGATCAATTGTAACCGTGAAGTAGTGCTTTCTGCGGGAACTATTCAATCGCCACAGATATTAATGTTATCCGGTATTGGCGATCCGGTCGAATTAAGCAGGCAGGGCATTGATATTAAATGCCCTTTACCCGGAGTAGGTAAGAACCTGCAGGATCATATCTGGACAGGGGTTAGTAGTTGGTGTACCATACCTACTGTTAATTCTTTACTGAAACCACTCAATATGGCTAAAGCTGTTTTGCAACATTTGTTATTCTCAAGTGGCCCATTAAGTAATAGCCCGATTGAAGCCAATGCTTTTCTGAAGTCGGATCCCTCCTTATCCAGGCCGGATATTCAGTTCCATTTTGTGCCATTGGGTATTGCAGAGGATTATTCTACGGATATCTATGATATTAATACTTTTTCAAAGCGGGATGGTTTTGGTATTCTGGCCATATTGATCAGACCGGAAAGCAGGGGTTATATCGGTTTAAAAAGGTCCAAACCCCAAGATGCCCCTGTTATTCAGCCTAATTTGCTTTCTGAGCCTAAAGACAGGGAAGTTTTGCTGACAGCGCTCAGGAAATCAATGGAAGTAATGAATGCCCGATCGCTTGCCAGGTATACTTTACATGGGCTGTCATTTCCCCGTGAGCCTTATACAGATGAGGCGCTGATGGCGCATATCCGTAAAACAGCAGAAACCCTTTACCATCCGGTAGGTACCTGTAAAATGGGTAAGGATAGCCTGGCAGTAGTGGATAATCAATTAAGGGTATATGGCGTGAAGAATTTGCGGGTAATTGATGCCTCAGTGATGCCGACCATCGTTTCAGGAAATACGAACGCGGCAACTATCATGATAGGAGAGAAAGGCGCAGATCTCATTAAATCCGGCAACCGCAGTCCGGTAAAGGCTTTTCATAACTGAATTGCCCTTTTTGGTGCTCTTTTATTTAAATGTGTTTGATTTACACATTGTTTTATTTATTTTTGCATTTCTAAAACATTGCATCTTGGCCACTGAGAAAAGAACGATTGCCCTTTCCGTAAAAAAGGAGAGAATAGCTATTACCAGTTTACAAAAAATCATTTTTCAGATTCGTTTCAAAACTACCTACGGACAGGAGATATTTATCACAGGTGATCATCCTTTGCTGGGGGATAACAGGGTAGAGAATGCCCTTCCTCTTCAATATTTTAATGAAGAATATTGGATGCTCGAATTAGACATTAGCGAGTTGCCTCTTACTGATGCCAATATTACTTATCACTATATACTCAGGAATGCGGATGGTACCATCAGTTATGACTGGGGTAATGATAAAATAGTTAATCCATCAAACTATAAAACAGCGGAATTATTAATCATTGATGCATGGAATTATGCGGGCTATTTTGAAAACAGTTTTTATACCGAACCTTTTACGCAGGTTTTGCTGAAAGATAATTTTACGCCGGTTGAATTGCCCGCCCCCCGGAATGTTTCACATACACTAAAGGTAAAAACGCCTTTACTTTCAAAGGGGCAAACCTTATGTGTAACCGGAAGCAGCAAAATTTTGGGCGACTGGGATACAAAGAATGCCTTACTGATGAATAAGGCAGCGGGAGATGATTTTTATACACTGTCTTTAAATCTTTCAAAGGAAACATTCCCTATCGCTTATAAATATGGCGTGTATGATGTGGTAAACCATCAGTTTATCCGCTTTGAAGACGGCAATAACCGCGTTTTGCATGATGCGGGTAAAACCAACCGGCAAACGGTTGTGAATGATGGGTTTGCCGTGTTGCCCAATAATACCTGGAAAGGGGCCGGTATCGCTATTCCCGTGTTTAGTTTAAGATCTGAAAAAAGTTTTGGTACAGGTGAATTTACGGACCTTACCTTATTGGTGGATTGGGCCAAACTCGCAGGGTTGAAAATGGTACAGATCCTGCCCATCAATGATACTACTGCAACACATACCTGGATAGACTCCTATCCTTATGCTGCCATCTCGGCTTTTGCTTTACATCCGCTGTACCTAAACCTTGAAAAATTAGCAGATTCGCCTGATGCACGCACACGATTACAAAAACTGGAGGCGGAACGGCTGCGGTTAAATGCATTACCGGCGCTGGATTATGAGGCGGTTTTGCTTATTAAAAATGATTTTGCAAAGCTAATATTCGAAGAATCCGGTAAAACGGTTTTTGAATCAAAAGCGTACAAACAGTTTTTTGACCAGAATAAACATTGGCTGGTTCCGTATGCTGCTTTCTGCCACCTGAGAGACCGGTACGCGACGGTTGACTTTAGCGAATGGCCCGCTTACAAACAATACAGTGCTGATGATATTGCTGCTCTGACAGATAAAGATTCCAGCGCTTTCCGGGATATCGCTTTATATTATTTTATTCAATTCCATTTACACCTGCAATTGAAAGAAGCAACTGCTTATGCGCATGCCAATGGAATTATCCTGAAAGGGGATATTGCGATTGGTGTATACCGCCATGGGGCCGATACCTGGCAGAACCCCAAACTCTATCACCTGGATTTTCAGGCGGGGGCTCCGCCCGATGGATTTGCTGTTAAGGGCCAGAACTGGGGCTTCCCCACTTATAACTGGCAGCATATGCTGGCAGATGGATTTACCTGGTGGAAACACCGATTTGAGCAAATGAGTTACTATTTTGATGCATTCCGGATAGACCATATACTTGGTTTCTTCCGTATATGGAGTATTCCAATGGACGCGGCAGAAGGCATTATGGGGCATTTTGTTCCGTCAATACCGGTACATATTAATGAATTCAACAGTAATGGCACCTGGTTTGATTATGATCGGTATACCAATCCTTATATCACTGAGAATGTACTATGGGAAGTATTTGGCTATGATAATGAACTCGTAAAGAGCCTGTTCCTGAAATATGATGATTACGGATCATATTCACTAAAGCCTGAGTATCGTACCCAGCGACTGGTTGAGCAACATTTTGCTGCACTGGAACAGGATGCGCATCATGCAAAGATCCGGCAGGGCTTATATGACCTTATTAGTAACGTGATCTTGTTTGAAGCAGAAAATGGAGATGGCCTGCACTTTCATTTCCGTTTTGGCATGGAAAATACCTCTTCTTTCCGTAATCTGGAAAATACTACACAACAACAGTTAAAGGACCTGTATGTTAATTATTTTTTCCGCCGCCAG
>CAYHTC010000073.1:0-8382 GCA_964359445.1 uncultured Sediminibacterium sp.
CTAAGTCTTATTTTTCTTTTTCAGGTAATCAGACATTTTTGAGGCATTTGCTCTTGAAATGGGAATCTCAATTTCTTCAATAAAAACAGATTTTGAATTCGTTCGCTTAACAGCTCTGATATTGATGATATAGGAACGATGTATTCGCATGAACTGGTTCTCAGGTAACTCCAGTTCTGCCCAATCGAGAGATTGGCGGGTGATCACTTTTTGTGTTTTGGTGAAGATATTGATATAGTTGCTATTGCCTTCAATATAAAGGATATCATCAAAACCTAGTTTTACATTGGTATTATTTTCCTTAATCAGAAGAAAGGAGGTTTCGGGATTGGCATTTGTTTTCAAAGCAATCTGAATTGAAGCGAATAGGTCGGACTTTTTTAAAGGTTTGGTAATATAACCTGAAGCTTTTGTATGAATGGCTTCCTGAATAACCAGCATATCCGAATTAGCAGTTATGAAGATATAGTGAGGGATACCATTCTCATCGATCAAATTGGCAATGTCTAATCCATCTTTAGGCTGTTGCAAATGCAAGTCAAGTAAGATAAGATCAGGTTTTACATAATCTATTGACTGAATGGCTAGTTTTTTGGTATGCGCCATATATATCTGACTGAAGCCAAAACTAACCAGATAGTCTTTGATGTGTTCTGCAATCAAGACTTCATCTTCTATGATAAGGATCTTAATGGCGCTCATGTTTCAATAGTTTTGAACTGAAGTTTATAAGTAAAATGCCCGTCGGTTTCTAATGTATATTGTCCTTCCAGTTGCCTGCTAAAGATATCTACCAACCTGCTACCTAAACCATTGGTAGATTCACGCGGTTGCTGATATCCTTTTCCGTTATCACTAACGGTTAGCATGAACAAACTGGCAGTTTTGTCATTTTTCAAATGTATCAGAATCTCAGGTCTCTCTATATCCTTAAATGCATGTTTGAAAGAATTACTTACTAGTTCTGATATAATCATCCCCAACGAAAGGGCGGTTTTTGAATCCATTACCAGATCATCCACATCCATTACTATTTTTACCGGGTTGTTATCATCATTAGCCATCTCTTTCAGATTGTCTACCAACTCCTGAATATAGTTTTTCATGGAAAGCCCCTTTTGTTCCTGCCTATTATTAAGTAATTCATGCACCAGCGACATAGCCTTGATTCTCCTGCTGGTTCCCAATAATGCCTGGATTGCTTCATTGGAGTATTGGTTATTCATCTGCATCTCCACCATGGCAGCAATGAATTGCAGATTGTTCTTTACCCGGTGATTGACCTCATCAATCAAAATATCCTTCTCCTTGTTTTGCAGATTGATTGTCTGATTACTAAGCAATAAAGCTTCTTTCTCTTTTTCAATCATTTCTGTTTGTTCACGCACTTTTGTTTTTAGTAGCTCATTAACCATTAACTGCCGCTTCGCTTTTTGCCTGAAATAAAAAATAATTCCTGATATGATCAATACGCCCATAATGATGCGGAACGCCCAGGTATTATACCAGAAATTCCTGACTGTAATATTAATCGGGTTCGAATAGAATATTTCATTATTGTCATTGGCCTTCAAAAAAATTCGGTAGTTGCCTGGTAAAATATCACTGATAATGATGCTACCATTATTTTGCACACTACGCATAGTGGTATCTTCATGATCTGAAATTAATTGGTAGGTCAATTTCAGATTATTCTCCCTGCCCCAATAGATGGTTTTATAATCGATAGTAATTTTCTGATCCGGAAGAATTGAAATTTGCTCATTCAGGAAAAAAATATGATTATTCGCTTCTATCCTGTCAAAAGAGAAAACGGGTGTTCTTTTGGATGTATTCAAAAAAGCAGGATTGAAAACCAATTTGTTTTCCCGTTCCGACCAATAGGGTAGGCCGGTTGAATCCAATCGTACACCATTAATATCCATTACATAGGGACCATTGGATTCAGTATAAATATGATGATCAGTTACAGAGATGCCATCTAACCTAAAGGACTCAATGCCATTATTTGTGGATATCCAGATATTTCCTGTACCATCCCGTATAATCGTTTTGATACTATTAGATGTAAATCCATTGGCAGACGTAAACTGATACACTTTCCCTTTATGGATTAATAAAAGTCCACTGATAGTTGTTGCCAAAAGATCCGTTTCCCGATCCAGTCCCAGCATGCCATTCACCTGATCTTTAAATTGCTTGTTCCCAATATAAAAAGTTTCCATTACCGGCCCGTTGAAACGTTGAAAACCTTCTGAAAAGGTCCAGTGTAACATTTTGCCGGCATCCTGAAAAAGATTGGTTACATTATTGGTTAATAGACCCGACTTTTCAGTGTATCGCCAGAATTTGTTATTGTCATAAAGAATCAGACCATATCTTGTAGGACAGAACCAGACTTTGTTCGTTGTATCTTTTTTGATAGCCACAACGATACCATGATCAGCTAAAGAAGAATATTTAAATGAAGTAAACGTTTTTTCAGTTACGCTAATCATCCCTTCACCATAACTTCCAATCCAAAAGCTTCCATCGTTATTCAGCACTCCGTCATTTATATGTTTAGTAAGGTTTTCGAGTTTCTTAATTTGATAAGTAGTAGCTACATTACCTTTTTGGTAGATCAGGCCTTTGCCATAAGTGAGGATCCAATTGCCTTTTTTATGATCTGGTATAACGGTTTTCTCAAAGCCAATGACAGGGTTTGAATAGTTTTGCAAATAAAAACTATTCTCATTGATTCTACTGAACCCGGATATGCCACTGGATACCCATAAATTATTAAACCCATCTTCAAAAATCCTGTAGGGAAAATTGTTCACTAATCCATTCTTGTCATTAATAATCAATAGTTGTTTTTTATTAAAATAGCAAAGTGCCTGACTAAAACAGGAGATCCAAATACCGCCAGGAGCTTTTTTGATATCAAAGATCCGTTCATTGAATTTTCCATTAATAGAATATCGGATCGTATCCTTTGATCCCATTCGAATCATGCCATTTAAAAAGCTACCGGCCCATATGCCATCCTCGTCTTCATACAATGAAAGAAAAGCAGGGAATTGCATTTTTTTAGATCCGCTGAAAAACATTCTCATTCTTTTGGGCTCTATCAGCAGTATTCCATGATTACCACTAGCAAGAAATAGGTTTCCTTTTTTATCCAAATAAACAGACGTGAAGTAATTTCCAGGTAGTCCGCATCTTTTGTCAAAAACCTTAATCGTTGATCCCTCAATACAGATCACACCATTTAATTTAGAAGAGATCCATACTCTTTGTAATAGGTCTGTCTGCACTTTAATGCATGCCAGAGCAGAAAAATCTATCTCCGGGCTTCGGATGGAGAAGAGTGAATCGTTTCGAATAAAATAAGCGCCATTATCTGATACCAGCCACAATCTTTTTTGCTGATCAAATACTATGGAGGATTCAGGCATATCAGGCAAACCATTTGTTTGATTATAAACATAATATTGGTTTCCGTCATACCGAATTAATCCGTTTTCAGTAGCCATCCAGATATTGTGTGCGTCATCTTCTGCAAAGTCGGTAGTATAAGTGCCGGCAAAGCCATGTCTTTTATCAGTATAGGAAACATTGAATCCGGCACTTTCTCTAATTTCTAGATGTGGGGCTGGAAATACCTGGGGTGCCAACAATTTTTTCCCGGTAATACGGATCTGTTGTATCACCGGCAGGGTAGGGCCATTATGAAGGGTGATCGTTTTAGGGTCGATCCTTTCCTGAACCATGGTAATAGGGCTGTCTTTAGTAGTGACCTTGGTGATCGGATAGGATTTTGAGGTTACCGATAGTGGCTCCCTTGCCTGTTGCCCCGATACCTTATGCCAGGAGGCTTCACCCAAATAACTTGGCTGAATTTGCTGGCTTTTTACAGTTGGTATATAAGCCAGTAGTAAGAATATAAATGTGTTTATGCGCATACCTGGTTTCACAATGTAATAATTTATATGTTTTCGGGAAATCTTTCATGCCAATAGCATGATTTTGTATGTGGATGAGTAATAACAAAGCATTAAAAACGTTATATCATTAATGAAATATGCGTTCTCAACGCTTTTCTGTATCACCGAAATACAAGGTATTGGCTATTAGTAGCATTTTTACCTATTTCGGGTAAGTACCAGTTTGTAACCTTTTATCAAACTGAGCTGGTTTATTATTTGTTATAACTACCTACTCCCATTCCTGTCGAATTTGTGCAATTCGCACCTAAAATCTTGCCATTCAAAACATTTTACTGTATAAACTTTTACGTTACTGTGCGGCATGATAGCTTAGTGTTCCAATTAGTCTGGTACCCGTATGGGTATTTTAAAATCCTCAGAGAGTGCTGCCTCTGCAGTACATCTTACCTATCCTATGAAAAGTCTTGTTCTATTTCAATAAATAGAATTTTCAAAAGAAAGTATGCAATTGACGTTTTGTTAAATGTATACGAACCAAAACCGCATTTTTTATGAAAAAAAATTTACATTCCGTTTGCAGTAAAATTTTATTATGCCTTCTTTTGGGGCTTTCATTAGGTATTTCAAAATCACAGGCATCCGCAAATTTTTTACTTGCTGATATAACCACTGATCCCAATTTTACCTACATTGGTAATCTTGGTACACATTCTTATTACCGTTCTAACTATGCTACAAATTGGCAAGCCGCACACACTGCGGCACCAGTAGATGGCGGGTATTTGGTAAATATAAGCTCTGTTCAGGAAAATGAATTTGTAAGAGCTAAAACCTCTGGTTTATACGGGTCCTATATCAGGATCCCGTGAGAAAAATTCCATTTTTAACTTTTACCATAGCTGCATATATATTATGTATTTGCGGTATTACTTTTTTAGCATATTACCAAAAACTGTCATTATGAAACAATGTTTTATCCGAACCAGCACTGATTGCAGGTGTACTCTATCTTCTTTTGCACGCCATACATGGCACTCTTTCACAAAAACAGCAATTGCCATAATGGCTACTTTTTTTTTGTTTGTAACAATTGCGAATGCACAGTCAGCTTCTGCCCTCAATTTTGACGGGACAAATGACTATGTTGCTGTAAATAATCCGTACCGCACATTCAATAAGGAGATTACGGTGGAATTCTGGATGAATACACCTTCTGCTGATATGCCTTTTGGTTCTGTGATGGGCCAGGGAACCAGCAATGTAGATAATATGACAAATAATGTGTGGTTGATGCATCCTAATATAAATGGCACCATGACCTTTTATGTGAATGATGCCGGAACCTGGAGGGCTGCTCAATGTAATATCATTGCTGGATCCTGGCATCATTATGCAGGTGTGGCAAGTGCTACCAGTACAAAAATTTATGTAGATGGGGCCTTGGTATTTACCGGAGCAGGAATTTCAAATACTATTTTAAATAATAGTAGTTCGGTTATTCATATCGGAAAAGATGTAAGATATAATGTAGGTAAACCATTTGACATACCTAGATATGGCAATATGTCGATAGATGAGGTTCGTATCTGGAACCGCGCTCTTTGCCAGGATGAAATAGTAAATAACAAAAATTGTGAACCCAATGCGGTTTTACAAACAGGGCTTCAGGAGTATTACCGTTTTAACCAGGGAAATGTAAATTCAAATAATGCGGGTGTTACTACCTTAACAGATGCCAGCGGCAATAGTGGCAGGGATGGAACCTTAAATAATTTTGGCCTTACCGGATTAACTTCAAACTGGGTTGCTTCCGGTTCTACCAATACAGGAACATGCGCAGCATTTGTTGCGCCAACCGCGCCTATTACCGGAACAACTTCTATATGCATCGGTGCATCAACAACATTGGCGAATTCCATTGCTGGTGGCACTTGGTCAAGCAGCAATACTGCAGTGGCAACAATCAATGCCACAACAGGTGCGGTTAACAGCGTAAGCGCAGGAACCTCAACAATTACGTATAAAACAGCTGATTGTGGTGGGGTTTCTACCGTAACGGTAACAGTTAATGCCTTACCAACCTTTACAGTATGCCCTGCAAACCAGACCGCCGGCAATACAGCCGGACAATGTAATGCAGTGGTTTCTTACACAGCAACAGCAACCGGTACGCCAGCACCAACACTAACCTATACATTTAGCGGTGCAACCAGCGGAAGTGGCAGCGGAACAGGTTCTGGTCAAACATTTAATGTAGGTGTAACCAACGTAACGGTTACCGCAACCAATACCTGTGGTTCTGTTAATTGTACATTTAATGTTACTGTAACCGCAATTGATTCAGATGGAGATGGTATTCCTGATGCATGTGATGCTGATGCTGATAATGATGGAATTCCAAATGTTTTAGAATGTAACAAATCAAATTTCTATTGGTCCAACCCTCCAACCGTTAGTGGTAACACAGCAGCCGGAACCATTAATGGAATTGGCTATACCTATACGTCATCATCACCAATATATACCACAACTAGTATGTATGCACACAGTACTTTCCCATTATCGTATGGAGTACCGAATGCAAACCCTACTATTAAAAATCTTGCTGTCACCAATAATACAATCACCTTTGCAAGCCCAATGACCAATCCGGTGCTGGTGTTTGCTTCGATAGGTCAGGCTGGTGTACCGGTTCCTATTACATTCGGTGCACCGATAGAAATCGTTTGGTCACAAAATGTGGTACTAAATTCACCAACCCGGATCACAGGTACAGAAGGGTATGCAATTATCCGGATGATGGGAACTTTCTCCAGTATAAACTTTAATTATCAGGTCGCTGAAAACTGGTGCAATTTTGCATTTGGCGCCGACTTCCAGACATGTGGCGATAAAGACAATGATGGTACGCCCGACTATCTGGATCTCGACAGCGATGGCGATGGTTGTTCGGATGCAATTGAAGGAACTATGAGTTTCTCTATTAGCCAAACAAGTGGCGGAAGGTTAACCGGAGCTGTAAACAGCCAGGGCATTCCAGTTCTTGCAGGCAACGGACAAGGTGTTGGTACCAGCCAAACTTCTATTGTTAATTGCTTCTGTCAACCTGGCTTAGATGAAACTAAACCAAATGCCATAACAAAAAATATTACCGTAAATCTGAATGCCAGTGGTAATGCTACTATAACTGCATCACAAGTGGATGGTGGATCAACAGATGATTGCGGAATTGCAAGTATTACCGTTTCTACAACCAACTTTAATTGCAGCAATATTGGTGTAAACACAGTTACCTTAACTGTTACAGATAACCAGGGAAATGTTTCTTCAGCAACTGCTACTGTTACAGTACAAGATATAATAGCACCAACATTTACCTCACCGGCACATATCATCACTCCAGTGAATGGTGCAGGTGAGGTAACCGCTACAGGCCCAAGTGGCGCTGTTGTGAATTATGCTATTCCTTCCGCATCAGATAATTGCGGACCAGTATCAGTAGTAGCTACACCAGCCAGTGGATCAACGTTTGTAATTGGAGCTACCACAGTAACTGTAACAGCTACCGATGCTTATAATAATAGTGTACAAACTTCATTTGTTGTAACAGTTTCCGGACTGGTACCTCAAATTGTTTGTCCTGCAAATATTGAAGTAAATAATACACCAGGTGTATGCGGTGCAAATGTTCCATTTGCTGCAACAGAAACTTATGGTATACCTGCATCTACGATTACTTATACAGAAGCTGGTCAACCAGTAACATCAGGAAGCTACTTTACAGTAGGTACACATACCATTACGGCTACTGCTAGTAATGCGGTGGGTAGTGATGTTTGTACATTTACGATTATTGTAAAAGATAATGAGAATCCTACTTTTACACCACCTGTAGTTACAGGAACAAGAACGATAACAATTCCTTATGGACAAACATGTTGCTGGAATTCTTTTGTATATAATTTCACTGATCCACTTCCTGCAGGTGCTGTAGTTACAGGAATTGATTTATCCTATTCAGGAAAAGATCAGGGATGGGGAGGAACAGGTGATTATAATCAGTTGTTTGTATCCGGAACCTATATTGGCGGAAACCAGTATCAACACTATACACAAGCATACACAGTAAATTTTGCAGGCGCTATACCTGGTTATGTTTATGGCGGGAATAATACATTCCAAATGAACTTTACCGGATATCCTGGCTGGCAAGGGTTCTTTTATGGTGGGCCAATGACAATCCATTACAAAATAACTTCAAGCAATACAAATCCGCCAAGTATTGCTGCAAACAATAATATAGGTCAGTGTGGCGCAATTGTTCCGCTTTCTATACCAGTAACAGCTGATAATTGCGGAGTAGCCAGTATTGTAAATGATGCTCCTTCTGTATTCCCAGTTGGAACAACAACAGTAACCTGGACAGTAACTGATATCCATGGTAATCAAT
>CAYHTC010000073.1:8482-10781 GCA_964359445.1 uncultured Sediminibacterium sp.
CCAGTTGGAACAACAACAGTAACCTGGACAGTAACTGATATCCATGGTAATCAATCAACAGCAACACAAACCATAACAGCTACTGATAATGAAGCACCAACCATCACAGCCCCTGCAAACATTGCTGTAAATAATGATGCAGGCGTATGCGAAGCAACTGTATTAATCGGCACACCAACAACGGGTGATAATTGCGGAGTAGCCAGTGTGGTAAATAATCATGCATCAAACATTTATCCGGTAGGAACTACCACAGTAACCTGGACGGTAACTGATATTCATGGTAATCAATCAACAGCTACCCAAACTATTACCGTAACGGATAATGAGTTACCAACAATCAGTATTGTGCCAGTAAGTGTAAATAATGATTTAGGTGTATGCGGTGCCACAGTAAATATTGGTTCACCAGTAACGGGAGATAATTGCGGAGTATTAAATGTTGTTAATGATCATGCATCAAACGACTATCCAGTAGGAGCTACAACAGTAACCTGGACAGTAACTGATATTCATAGCAACACGAATAGCATTACACAATTAGTAACGGTAACGGATAATGAGAAGCCAGTAATCACTAACCCATCAGCGCAAGTAAATTGCGCCAATGCAGATGGCAGCACAGCGTATAGCATACCAGCAGCGAGTGCTGCGGATAACTGTGGTGTTGCTTCACAGAGCTATGCTATTACCGGAGCTACCACAAGAGGTGGAACGGGCTATGATGCGGGCGGTGTGTTTAATATTGGTGTATCAACGATTACCTGGACAGTAACTGATGTGCATGGTAACACCAGCACCAGCACGACTACAGTTACGATTAATCCATTACCGGTAGCCAGCTATACAACCAGCAATGCCGATGCGTTCTGTAATCAATTAACGATTACAGCATCATCAAGCATTACCCCTGCTACCTACCAATGGTTCTCAGGCAGCAGCACATTTGCTAATACACAAAGTATCAGCCTTGGCCAGACTAATGGTGATGGTATCTACAGTGTTAAGGTAACCGATGCAACCACAGGTTGTGTAAGCGCTACTGCAGCTACGTATAACTTCCAGAAACAAACCCTGGCAAGCAGCTACACGATACTTGCCCTGGAAGAAGTAGAATTAGGCGCTTATAATAAAGTAAACAGCGGAAGCGTAGGTGTGATCTCTGCCAAAGGAGAAGCTGAGTTCAGGAGCAATAGTTCTGTAAACTCACCGGGCTCTTTTGTAAAGGCCGGAAAGATAGAGAGCAAAGGCTCCAATATCCTGATCACTACACCAATCTTAAGCGCAGCAACGGGTATTACGCTACCAACGATGTACTACAATACAGCGAGCACCAGTGGCCTGTCTAACAAGGAAGTAGCTAAGAACAGCATCACCACAGTATCGGGTAACTACAAGAACCTGACCTTGAAGAAAGGATCAAGAACAACGCTTACAGGTACTGTATACGGCACTATTAAAGTAGAACAGGGCGCCCAGGTAACCTTTACCCAAACCACGATCAATATCGGTAAACTGCATGTAGTGAAAGGACCAAGGGTAGGGTATAGCTATGTACATTTTGCAGATGATACCAAAGTGCTGATAGGTGAGAGCGTACACATCGGTAGCCAGGTATATATTAACCCGGAGAACAATAAGGTAACCTTCTACTTAAGTAACAAGAAGAAAGGGGATCATGGAGAAGAAGATGGTAAGGGCTTTATGATACATGGAGGCGAGACCAGGGTAACAGCGAATATCTACATGCCAAACGGCAAGCTGAAAGTGAAGGGCGGATATGGCTATGGTGATTATGGTAAGGGCAAGGGCGATAGCGATAAGGAGGATGATGACGAGAAAGACTATGGCAATGGTAATAGCTATGTATACATGACGGGCCTGTTGATTGCCAGAGAAGTAGAGAGCGAAGGCAAGAATGTGATCTGGAACAGTTTTGATTGTAGCTCAACACCAGTACCGCTGGTAAACACTATCACTGTTGCACAGTCTGCCAGCATCAATAATACAGAACAACCAACTGCAGAGGAAGAGCTGAAAGTAACGGTAATGCCAAATCCAAGTAGTACTTACTTCACATTGAAACTGGAGAGTAAGTATGAAACACCGGTAAACATGCGTGTACTGGATGCGGGTGGCAGGGTAATCGATGCCAAATCACAGATCGGCTCCAACAGCACGTTCCAGGTGGGCCATGGTTACAGTAGCGGCACGTACTTTGCTGAACTGCTACAAGGCAGCAGGAGGAAGGTGGTGCAGCTTGTGAAAGTAAGAGGCTGATGAGTTATAATTAATAATT
>CAYHTC010000074.1:0-10610 GCA_964359445.1 uncultured Sediminibacterium sp.
AATAAGGATATTCTCGAATACCTGAATACATACGCCCCTCCCATATTATTCGAACCCGGAACCAAATACACCTATAGCAATACCGGTTATGTATTGCTGGCCAGTATCGCTGAAAAAGCCAGTGGAAGGGATTTTATTGAATTCTGTAACCAAGAGATTTTTTACAAACTACATATGAAACATACTGCCATCCGAACCTTGCAGGAGAAAGCAGCCGAGAAAAATTTCGCTATCGGGCATATTTTCGTAAAAGAAAAAAATGAATTTATCAGGGCCGATTCCTTCCCCTCATCCGATTATACCATCTGGCTGGGTAACCGTAAAGGCCCGGGGCGTATCAGTTCTACCGCTGAGGATCTGCTGAAATGGGACCAGGCGCTGTACACAGAAAAACTTATCAGTCAATCAACACTGGAAGAAGCTTTTATACCCACCGTTTTGAAAGACGGCAAAATTTCTAACTATGGTTTTGGCTGGAATATTATTACCAATAATGCCGCCGGTAAAATTGTCTGGCATAATGGCGATAACCCGGGATATAAAACACAGATCATGCGTTTTCCCGGAAAGCAAATTACGCTGGTTATACTTTGTAACAATGCCTCTGATCAATTTGAAAAAATCAGTAAAGAGATACAGGATGTTCTTACAAAATAACTGACGTTTCAAAACCCTATTCAACCTTTACTTTTAAATACACTACACATGATCAAACTATTATTTCTGCTCATTGCGGTCCCTTTTACCATTCAGGCTCAGAATTATCAGAAGCTACATGCCAAAGCCATCGTAGTTGATTCGCACAATGATATCCTTACCGCCTGTATGGAAAAAAAGGTAAGCATGGATGCCGATCTGAAAGGAAGAACGCACTCAGACCTGAAAAGATGGAAAGAGGGAGGTGTGGATGCACAATTATTTTCTGTCTGGTGTGACGGGGACCAGGCAAACCCTTATGCCTGGGCCACCCGCGAAATGGATACTTTGGATGCCGTGGTAAGCCGTAACCCCGATAAGATGGTAATCGTAAAAAATTATAAAGAATTAAAACAGGCTATAAAAAATAAAAAACTCGCATCCATGTTTGGTGTGGAGGGTGGCCATATGATTGAAGACAATCTGGATAACCTGAATACATTTTATGACAGGGGTACCCGGTATATGACACTCACCTGGAACAATTCCACTTCATGGGCCACCTCCGCTATGGCAGAAACAACCAAAAAAGACAGCCTGGCTCTCACACACAAAGGCTTAAAGGATTTCGGTAAACAGGGTGTAAATCGTAAGAATTAACTGGGCATGGTGGTTGATGTATCGCATGTGGGCGAACAAACTTTCTGGGATGTTATTAATACTACTACCAAACCAGTCATGGCCTCACACAGCAATGCGTATGCACTATGCCCTGTTTTCCGTAACCTGAAAGATGAACAGATCCTGGCCATTGGAAAAAATGGCGGTGTAATTGATCTGAATTTTTATGCCGGTTTTGTTGACAGTAGTTTCCGGAGCAAGGAAATAAAATTTATTTTTTCGCACGCAAGGGAATTCGATTCATTGAGGGAAACCGGTGTGCAGCGTGAATATGCCATCACCCTTATTACTGAAAAGTATGCATCGGAAGTTGAAGCTGCCAGGCCACCCATGAATATGTTACTTGACCACCTGGATTATATAGTAAATCTTATCGGCGTAAACCATGTAGGTTTGGGGTCTGATTTCGATGGCATCAGTTCCGCACCCAAACAACTGGATGATGTTACCAGTTACCCGCTCATCACCAAAGCCTTACTGGAAAGAGGGTACCGTAAGAAAGACATTATAAAAATATTAGGAGGAAATATTTTAAGGGTGTTGAAGGCTAATGAAAATTAGCGCTGCTATTTCAATAATTATTAAATGACAGCCGTATGAAAAAAATATTTCTTACCCTGCTTCTCCTTCCACTACAATTACTGGCACAGCCTTTCAGTAAAACCGAGATCAGTAACTGGCAACAGCAAGCCAAAAGGGTAACCATCATTCGCGATAACTGGGGCATTCCGCATATTTATGGCAAATCGGATGCAGATGCCGTATTTGGTTTATTGTATGCGCAATGCGAAGATGATTTTAAAAGAGTAGAGATGAACTATGTAGAGAAACTGGGAAGATTGGCTGAGGTGAATGGTGAAAAAGACCTGTATAATGACCTGCTCATCCGCATGATTATAGATTCAACAGATGCCATTGCAGATTACATAATAAGTCCAATTTGGTTAAAGCAATTACTCACTGCGTATGCGGATTTCATCATTTATAATCTGTATATACACCCTGAAACCAAACCTGCTTTACTTACCCGTTTTCAACCCTGGTACCCATTACTCTGGACCGATGGAAGCATTGGCGCCATAGATATAGCGGATATAACAGTGAATGAATTGAAAAATTTTTATTCGGGAGAGCCGGCCATTACCGCATCCGTCGCTTCCGGAGAAATAGATCCCTTGCCCGGCGGTTCCAACGGTTTTGCCATTGCCCCTGCCAAAACCGCATCGGGCAATGCCATCCTCTATATCAATCCGCATGTAACTTTTTATTTCAGACCCGAGGTAGCGGTGGAAAGTGAACAGGGATTGCATGCCTATGGAGCCGTTACCTGGGGGCAGTTTTTTATTTATCAGGGCTTCAATGAACATTGTGGATGGATGCATACATCCAGCTATAGTGATGTGGCCGATACTTATATAGAAAAAATTATCCGGAAAGGGAACAAACTTTTTTATGAATATGATAAAAAATTAAAATCAGTTATTCAAAAAAATATAACAATCAGCTATCTTTCCAATAACAGTATGCTTCAGAAAAGCATCAATACGTATTACACGCATCATGGTCCCATTATGGCAAACAGAAATAGCAAATGGATTAGTGTAAAAGCCAATAACCGGTCTATCAAGGGTATTATACAATCCTGGCAAAGAACAAAAGCAAAAGGTTTAGCAGATTTTACAAAGAGTATGGAATTACTGGCCAATACCTCTAACAACACCGTATATGCCGATGATATGGGAAATATAGCCTACTGGCACGGCAATTATATGCCTAAAAGGGATCCATCACTTAACTGGTTGCATCCTGTTGATGGTAGTACTTCTAAAACTGAATGGAACGGAATACATAGTTTATCAGAATTAATACAGGTAAAAAATCCTGCAACGGGCTGGATACAGAATTGCAATTCAACGCCTTTTACTGTGTCGGGTAGTAGTAGTCCGAAGAAAGAAAATTATCCGGTGTATATGGCGCCAAACGGCGAAAATTTCAGGGGTATTACCGCCGCAAAAATATTAGCGAATACCAACCAATACACGATAGATAAAATAATTACATCAGGGTATGATACTTATCTTTCAGTTTTTGATTTACTAATACCGGCATTAGTAAAAGCATACGACAATAAAAAAACAGATCCTGCCTATCAAATACCTGAAAATGTAATTAGCCTGCTTACCAACTGGGATCGCCGTTCGGGTGAATCTTCTATTGCTACTACAGTTGCCATTGAATGGGCACAGAAATTATTTCCAACTATTGTAAAAGGAACCGGGCATCCGGATGAGTTGCCAGATATTGTTGAAAAGACAAAACGTTTTACCAATACTGCAACTGCTGAAGCATTGCTAACTCCATTATCAAATACGATCAATGATCTTATTAAAAAATTTGGTAATTGGCAAAAACCATGGGGCGAGATCAATCGTTTCCAAAGATTATCTGGCGAGCTAACAGAAAAATATGATGATGCCCAACCCAGCATCCCCTGTGGTTTTGCAGCTTCTACCTGGGGTTGTTTACCCTCTTTTGTAAGCAGAACACAACAGGGAACAAAGCTTAGGTATGGAACAAGTGGCAACAGTTTTATTTGTGCCGTAGAATTTGGCAAAAAAATAAAAGCAAAATCTTTATTAGCCGGTGGTGAAAGTGGTGATATCCATTCCAAACATTTTCAAGATCAGGCAGAGATGTACACGAAAGGGCAGTTTAAAGAAGTATTATTTTATAAGGAAGACTTATTGAAACATGCGGAAAGAACCTATAGACCGGGGGAGTGAAGAGTAAGCAGTTAGAAGTTGCTTTTTTATTTGTCAATCGTTTTAATATGGTATTCCTGAATTAGTGCCGGGTTTTCTGGTGTTAGTGTAAAGCTTACCAAAATATTTGCATTTTCTCCTTCAATAATAAAAGATCCCCGTAACTGATTTTCGGGTACTACTTCGTGTACCTTACCAATCTTACCGGCATTGGCAAATATTTCATTGGCTTCTTTTTTCATGGTATCCGTAAAATAATCGGCAAAGAAATTATCTGCAAAAATTCCGGAACTGGTTGCATTGGTAAAATCAGGAAGCAATTTTATCAGCTCATCACGCCTTTGTATTAATAGGTTAGAAGCCGGTAACTGTCTTGGTTTTAATTGCGCTAACCGGATTAAAGTATCCAGTACAGAAAAATTAGGCGGGGTGGTGGGTGCATAAGTAACATTGGCAAAAAGAATCACCCCCAATCCATATTCGGGTAAAAAGCGCCAGTTGCTGCCAAAGCCGGGCAATCCGCCACTATGCGCTACATAGGTCCGGCCTTCACAATCCCTTGTAATATTTAATCCATATGCATAAGAAGAAGTAGTGGCGCAGGCCCGGCCACTGGAATATTTGAAATTGGGATTCAACCCTATCAAGCGCCGGGGCTGGTGCATTTCGCGGATAGAACTTCTATTTACAGGACCGGTCTCCGCTTCATTTCTCGCGGGCCATGCAGTTTGATGCAGGGCCACATATTTACTGAATGATTCGATGGATGTAATCATACCACCCATGGCCCCATATATGCCATCATGCAGTAAAATTTCTTCCCGCCAGTCATTATTAATCCATCTGTACCCATGAGCCAGTTCATTTGCAGGAACTTTGGCATACTCCCATTGTGCCTGGTTCATGCCTAAAGGTTTCCATATATTTTTTTCGATATAGTCGCTGTAAGGAATACCTGTAACTTTTTTAATGATATATCCCAACATCGCAAAACCTAAATTGCTGTATTCATATTCCAGGCCCGGATCATTAGAAAATGAAATGCCTTTTTTGATCAGATTAATTAAGTCTGCATCAGTATCTTCCAGTTGCCGGTCGCCCCATGGATTGTCTTCCGGAAAACCGGCTGAATGCGTTAATAAATTTTGAACGGTTATTTCAGGTGCATCATTGGTTAGTTTCTGCCCCTTCATTTCAGGAATATATTTATAAACCGGATCGTCTAATGTAAGCTTGCCCTCATCACGAAGTTTTACTATCGCCATGGCAGTAAAGCTTTTACTCATTGATGCAATACGAAACATTGATTGGGTAGTAGCAGGTGTTTTTTTATCTAAATCAGTATATCCACCACTTCCCGAATACACCAGTTTCCCATCCAGCACAATACCAAATGCATACCCGGGAAAATGATTTTTATCCGCGTAACGCTTATAGATCTCATCAACTAAAGGAAAAAAAGATTGCAATTTTTGTAACCTTTCCTTATCTGTAAAGGATGGAGCCTGGTAGGAAGCATTGGGGTTTTGAATAGCTGTATTCATTTGTCCATAACCAACCATTGATACAAAAAAAGTACAGATGATGACTATCTTCTTACATACAATAGATGTTTGCATAATAAAATTTCATTTACATAATTTGATAACTCCTCTGCGAATCCTCTGCCCCCTCCTGTTCTCTGCGGTGAAAAACAACCATTTAATAATTCGCTAATTTCGAAATGTATTCACCCAGTCTGCTCTTCGCCATAAAATTTTTCTCCAGCTCTATATTGAATGGAATGGGTGTATCCAAAGATGCACAACGCATTACCGGTGCATCCAGTAATTCAAAACAATGCTCACTGATCCAGGCGCTGATCTCACCGCCAATACCGCCAATTAGTGTGTCTTCATGCAATAATAACACTTTGCCTGTTTTGGCAACCGATTCTCTGATAGCTGTATAATCTAATGGCAGCAATGTTCTCAGATCAAGCAGGTGTAATGATATCTCAGGATGCTGTTCCTGGTATTCCATGGCCCAATGTACACCGGCGCCATAGGTGATGAGTGTAATATCTGCACCTTCTTTCACCAATCTTGCCTTACCGATTGCTACCTCATAATATACTTCCGGCACCGGGCCGCTGATACTTCTGTACAGCGCTTTGTGTTCAAAAAATAAAACAGGATTGGGGTCATTTATGGCAGCGATCAATAAACCCTTGGCATCATGCGGTGAGGAGGGGTACACTACTTTCAATCCGGGCACTTTGGTAAACCAGGCTTCATTACTTTGTGAATGAAAGGGGCCCGCACCTACGCCACCACCTGTTGGCATCCGTATTACCACATCCGCATTTTGGCCCCAGCGGTAATGCGATTTGGCCAGATTATTTACTACCTGGTTAAAGCCTACTGTTACAAAATCCGCAAACTGCATTTCCATAACAGATTTATACCCTTCCAAACTTAACCCTAACGTACAGCCTACAATGGCACTTTCACAAATGGGTGTATTACGTACCCGTTCCTTACCAAATTCCTCAACAAAGCCTTCTGTTATTTTAAAGGCGCCGCCATATTCTGCAATATCCTGCCCCATAAGAACAAGGTTAGGATGACGGCGCATACTTTCCTGTAAGGCATCTTTGATAGCATCGAGCAGACGTTTATCGTGAGATGTGAGTCGTGAGTCGTGAGAGTCAATAATATTTACTGACGACTCACGACTGACGTCTGACGATACAGCAGCATACACATCCCGCAACTCCTCTTCCCTGTCAGGCACCAGGGCTTCAGCTTCGGCGGCCAATACTAATTCCGCATCTAAATATGCTTTGAACTCGTTCCGTATATCTGCCAGTTGCATTTCGGAGAGTATCTTTTCCGCGGTAAGGAATTGTTCATAGTTTTTGATAGGATCTTTTCTGCCCCACTCTTCAAAAAGTTCTTTGGGCACATATTTGGTGCCGCTGGCTTCTTCATGACCACGCATGCGAAAGGTCATGCATTCAATGAGATAAGGTTTTTGGGTTTTGATGCAATAATCGCGAACACCTTTCATCGTTTCGTACACGGTTAATATATTATTACCGTCAATGCGAATACCTTCCATTCCATAGCCTTTGGCTTTATCAACCAGCCTTTCGCAGCGATATTGCTCCTTAACGGGTGTACTTAATCCGTAACCATTATTTTCGATAACAAAAATTACCGGCAAATCCCATACAGCAGCCACATTCAGGGCTTCATGAAAATCACCCTCACTGGTTCCGCCATCACCACTAAAAGCGAGAGACACTTTATTTTCCTTTTTGAGTGTACAGGCCAGTGCTACCCCGTCTGCAACAGCAAGCTGCGGACCCAGGTGCGAGATCATTCCGCAAATATGATGGGGCTTGCTGCCAAAATGAAAACTTCTTTCCCTGCCTTTGCTATAGCCTTCTTTGTTGACCTGCCATTGCATAAATAATTTATGTAATGGCATTTGGCGGGAAGTAAACACACCTAAATTTCTATGTAAGGGAAAAATCCATTCATCGTTCTCAAGGGCAAGTGTACAGCCAACCGAGATGGCTTCCTGCCCAATACCACTGAACCATTTACTGATTTTACCCTGCCGGAGCAACACCAGCATTTTTTCTTCGATCATTCGCGGCATGAGCAGATTGCGATATACATGAACCAGTTCTTCATTTGTAAAATTCAGTCGGGCAAAGTCCATGGGGGTATAGTTACAGGGGTTATTCTTCAATCGTGAGACGTGAGTCGTCAGTCGTGAGACATTAGACATGAGTAAAGGTAAAACAGTTTTTGGCCCTTTTCAAAATAACAGAACCCATTCTCACGACTGACTGACGACTCACGTCTCACGATTCCCTAAGTTATCCTATTTCAACCTTTTACAAATAAAAAAGCCATTCCGCTAATGCAAAATGGCTATATAAAAATGTATGGAGATAATTAGTCGCGACTACCTAATTTACTCAACAATCTGAGTATTTCAAGGTATAGCCAAACCAGTGTTACCATTAATCCGAAAGCGCCATACCATTCCATGAATTTGGGGGCGCCTCTTTCCGCGCCTTGCTCAATCATATCAAAATCGAGGATCAGATTTAAGGCGGCAATCGCTACAATAAACAAACTGATCCCGATACTTAACAGGCTGCTGTCTGTCATAAAACCAACATTCACTCCGAACATCCGCAATACCATGGTTAGGAGGTAAAAGATACCAATACCCAGTGTAGCTGTGAAAATAACAGATTTGAACCTTTCCGTTGCATTAATAACGCGGAAATTATACAAAAGGAACATGGCAATGGCCACGCCAAATGTAAGTCCCACCGCCTGCATGATAAGCCCCGGATATTTTTCTGCAAAAGCAGCATTCAGGATAGCAGAAATACCACCAATGAACAACCCTTCCAGCAAGCCGTACAAGGGCGCCAGATAGCCGGCCCAATTGGGTTTAAAGGAAATAACGATACCGGTGATCAATCCACCAAATACCCCAACCATTAGTAAGGTAGTTACCATTGACGACTGCCCCTGTTCAAACAAATGCCAGTTATACGCTGCACCTGCAATCACCATCAGCATTAAAAAGCCGAATTTATTGATTGCCCCCCTAACACTCATGGTTCCCTGCAAATCAGCTTCTACATGCATGCTTTTGTCGAACATCTTTTGTGTCAACGTTGGGTTACCAGATTTAAAAATTGCCATAATTGTAAAAAATTTAGAATGCCAAATGTACGAAAACTTACACGGATTTATTAGATATTGATATATAAGAAAAGGCTAAAATTCGTGAAACAGTTTCAATTTCAATATGGGTGATGCCCACTTATTAAGTATCTTTGCGGGCACAATTTATTCTTCGATGGCTAAAAAAGATGAACTACTGCAAGACGTTGTAATCAAGTTTGCAGGCGATAGCGGCGATGGTATGCAACTTACCGGCCAACAGTTTACCAACAATACGGCTATGCTGGGCATAGACCTGGCTACTTTCCCGGACTTTCCGGCGGAAATTCGTGCCCCGATAGGTACGGTACCGGGTGTAAGTGGCTTTCAATTGCATTTTTCTTCCAACAAGGTTTTTACCCCGGGAGATGTCGCGGATGTATTGGTTGCTATGAATGCAGCGGCACTGAAAGTGAACCTGAAAGCCATCAAACCTGGTGGAAAGATCATTGTAAATATTGAAGGATTTGATGCAAGAAATTTGCGGCTGGCTAATTATCCGGAAGGCGTTAATCCTTTGGAAGACGGCAGTCTTGGCAATTACGAAGTCATCCAAATTGATGTAACCAAACTTACCCGCGAATCATTAAAAGATTTTGCGGAGTTGGGAAATAAAGAACGTGACCGGGCCAAAAACATGTTCGTTCTCGGTTATATCTACTGGATGTATAACCGTAGCCTTGATACCACTATTGAATTTTTGAAAGAAAAGTTCGGCAAAAAACCCACCATCCTCAATAGTAATATCAAGGTATTACAGTCGGGATATAATTATGGAGATACCACCGAAACCTTTACTACCCGTTACACAGTAGAAAAGGCAAAAATGGATCCGGGTTTTTACCGCAGTATTATGGGTAACCAGGCATTATCGCTTGGGTTGATAGCGGCAGGAGAAAAAAGTGGTTTGCCCATTTTTCTGGGAGCCTACCCTATTACACCGGCTTCGGATATTTTACATGAATTAAGTAAGTATAAAAATTTTGGTATTAAAACCTTCCAGGCAGAAGATGAGATTGCCGCTATCTCAGCCGCAATCGGCGCAAGCTATGGTGGGGCATTGGGCATTACGGCTACCTCTGGCCCCGGTATGGCATTGAAAACTGAAGCCATGGGTTTGGCCGTTATGCTGGAGATTCCTTTGGTTATTATCAATATCCAGCGTGGCGGACCTTCAACGGGTTTACCCACTAAGACAGAACAAAGTGATCTGATGCAGGCTTATTATGGCCGTAACGGCGAATGCCCGATGCCGGTTATTTCCTCATCAACACCAAGCGACTGTTTTGACGTTGCCTATGAAGCGGTTCGTTTATCCGTACAACATATGACTCCGGTTATTTTATTGAGTGATGGATATATTGCCAATGGCGCTGAGCCCTGGAAATTTCCTTCAGCAGCGGACCTGGCAACCATTACAGTTAATTTCAAAAAAGAGTTGGCAGAAGATGAACCCAAATTCCAACCTTACCGCCGGGATGATAAACTTGCCCGTTCCTGGGCCATCCCGGGTACACCTGGTTTTGAGCATCGTATTGGTGGTTTGGAAAAACAGGATGTAACCGGCAACATCAATTATGAACCCGAGAATCACCAGCAAATGGTGAATATCCGCCAGGCCAAGGTTGATAAAATTGCTGATCATATTCCCTTACAAACCATTGACAGTGGCCGGGAAAAGGGAAAAGTTTTGGTACTGGGATGGGGTTCTACCTTTGGCGCCATTAAAAGTGCCGTACTGGAACTTCAGGCAGAGGGTCATGCGGTAAGTCATGCACATATCCGTTACTTA
>CAYHTC010000075.1:0-10460 GCA_964359445.1 uncultured Sediminibacterium sp.
GAAAATGCCCGGACAGAAATTTTTGAGTACATCAAAAATATATTATAATACCATAAGCCTGCACTCATCGCTTAACTATCAAAGTCCAATACAATCTGAAAACCTTTATGAGAAACAATGTACATTTGAAATGCACAAACAAACGGCGATGCTTTATACCGAAGAATCGTTTAATGAAAGGGGTATATCGTTACTTATGACAATAAATACAGACGCACAAAAGAGGCAGAAGAATACGAAGAATAATGCAAATATCAACACAAACTATTTTACCCAATGGAAAACAAATCGCAGCTAATCATTTACCAAACCGAAAAAGGCGAAACTAAGTTAGAGGTTCGTTTGGAAAAAGAATACGACAGGTATCATTTAAAAATAAACAATGAAATTGAAAGCGATTTTGACAAAGCGATAAAAAAAATTGAAGCACCAAAAAGAAAAAATAAAAAGGGTAAATGATGCCTGGTGGTACACTCTTTGCCCCTATATTAGGAAATTAGCATTATTTTTATATTTTACTACTCCATGAAAAATTGCTATCATATTAAAATCAGCCTGGACAAAACAAATCCCCTGATCTGGAGGGAAATTCTTGTTCCGGATAAATATACATTTTATCAACTACACCATACCCTGCAAATTGTAATGGGATGGACCTGCTCGCATTTGTTTGAATTTAACATAGAAGGGTTTCAGGTGGGGTATGTTTTTGATGATGTGATGGAGGATATAAGCCATGTGATCAATTGCAGGGATGCCAGGCTGGATGAACTCATTACACACAAGGGGGAATCCTTCACCTACTGGTATGATTTTGGCGATAGCTGGTACCATACAGTAGTGATAGAGAATTTTGAATCGGTGGCGAATACCCACCAATTGCCTTTCTGCATAGCGGGTGAACTAAAATGTCCGCCGGAAGATTGTGGGGGTATCCATGGTTTTTATAACTTCCTGTCCATTATGGCCGATAAAAACCATATAGAATATAAAGAAACGAAAAGATGGGCCGGCGCTAAATATGACCCTGCCGCATTTGACCTGGTAAAGATTAATAAGCAATTAAAACGGATTGATAAACACATAGATTCCATCAATGATTAACTTTTTACTCCTAAGAGTATACTAAAAAAATATCGGGCCAACATCAAAACAGCCGCCCTCCTTAAAAAGACGAATGCAATACCAGGTTAACCGATTTCCACAAAGTAAAAAGACTGGTTAAAGTAACCAATCCGCCAATAGCGAAATACATGGTCCTTAAAGGGAGTTTACCTACCAGCCTCGCGGCAATTGGCGCCGCAATAATACCGCCTGCTATCAGTCCCAGTACATCGGCGATGGGAATATGCCGCAACAGGATAAAAAAAGTAACGGCGCTGGCAAACACCACAAAAAATTCTGCCAGGCAAACCGAACCAATCACATAACGTGCGGATTTTCTTTTTGAAATTAAGGTACTGGTAACAAGGGCGCCCCATCCGCCACCGGCAAATGCATCCATAAGTCCGCCAATAACGGCCAGCCAGCCGGCTCGTTTTATTTTTTCCCGGCCCGTTTTTTTGCGCAGAGATTTTTTAATGATAAAATAGCAAAGATAACCGGTGTACAAAGACAGCGGTATCCGTACATAAGAAGAATATTCCTGTCCTATACAGGCCAATGCGGCGCCCGCGATGGCGCCGATGATACCGGGAATCACCAATGTTCTGAATAATTTTTTATTGATATTACCAAACCGGTGATGACTATACCCGGAAACACCACTTGAAAATACACGCGCGGAATGTACCCTGCTGCTTACCACCGCGGGACTAACGCCATTGGCCAGCAGGAAAGTAGTAGAAATAGTGCCATATCCCATACCCAGGGAGCCATCCACCATCTGTGCCAAAAAACCGGTAAGCAACATGATGAGAAAAGAGCGGGTATCTATATAATCGGGAACAGCTTTAACCGCATCAAATACCTTTTGTGAGGGTATCAAAGAAAAAATGGTATGGCCAACAATCATAAACACAAAGGCAAACAGGCACCATTTGACAATTTGCTGCCATTTTTTTTCTTTCGGCTTCTGCAGGTTTAACTCTTCCAAAGAAACCTGTTTGGCAACCAATATTTTTGTCAGGTCATTCAGTTGTCTTACCTTATCAGAAAAATCTCCATACAGTGTTTGCCGTATGCTTTGCATGTCATGCAGTACATCATCCATTTCATCGGGAATGATCTCAGTTAATACTTCCTTCAAACGTTTGGCTATGGTAGGCGATTTACCATTGGTGGATATGGCTATTTTCAGGTTGCCTTTTTTGACCACTGAGCTAAGGTAAAAATCACAGAGACCGGGTTTATCGGCAATATTTACCAATAATTTTTTTTCTTTCGCGTCTATACGGATCTGTTCACTCACGGCAACATCATTCACCGCCGCAATCACAATATCAGCATGGTCAAGGTCATTGATATCATAGCTTTTTTCTATCAGCTTAATATTGTTATGCTGCAAAGCATATTGCCTGATATCATTACTAATGGTTTCCGCCACCAGTGTTACGGAAGTACCGGGCGAATTATCTAAAACAGCTTTTAACTTCTCCCATCCCACATATCCTCCGCCAACAATCAGTAAACGAAGCGTTTCTATTTTCAGAAAAACAGGGAATAGCCGGTTACTCTCTGTAACCGGGTTACCCGTTTGTTTATCTTTAATATCGGTTTCTGTTAAGATCATTTTATACCAGTCCTTTCCGGATCACAAAATCTCCAAAACCTTCCTGTTTATTCCTTTCCGTTTTAAATAAAAAAAATAAACCATCCAATTCTATCAATATCTCCTCTTCTGCAAGGTTCTCCCTGTAAATGCTGTTCAGGCGCATTCCACAATGATCGCCGCCAAGGTGCATATTGTATTTACCATACGCGGTACCTGCAAAACCGATCTCCGCTATATAAGACCTGGCACAACCATTGGGGCAACCTGTCATGCGTATAATTATTTCTTCTTGTGTTAATGCATGTTTATTAAGCAGCGCTTCTATTTTACCGATAAGGCCCGGCAAATAGCGTTGCGCTTCCGCCAATGCCAGCGGGCAGGTTGGAAACGCCACACAGGCCATTGAATTTTTTCGAACGATACCGGTAGTTTCTGTATGAGAAATAATCTGAAATTGTTCTAAAACAGCATGAATGCTTTGCTTATCAGCTGGCTGCACGTCGCTGATGATCACATTCTGGTTACAGGTAAACCGGAAATTAGCTTTGCCTGTTTTTGCTACTTCCAGCAATGCAGATTTTAAAGCGGCTTTTTCATCATCCAATATTCTTCCGTTCTCAATAAATACCGTGTAATACCAAAGCCCTTCCGCGTTTTGTTTCCATCCATAATAATCTCCGCGGTCTGTAAAAGTATACTCCATAGCCGGAGCCAAAACAAAACCGGTTCTTTTTTCCAGTTATTTTATAAACCAATCCACGCCATATTTGTCAAGCGTATATTTTAATCTCGCCAGCTTCCGGTCGCTCCTGTTGCCATAATCACGTTGTATCGTTGCAATTTCATAGATCGCTTTCAAGGTTTTTTCTTCACTGCCGGCAAAACCAATAACGGTAGCCAGCCTGGCATAGGTTGCCGGGTTGCCGTGCGTGGTAGATAAACCGCCGCCAACAGCAATATTGAATCCTTTCAGTTCGTCATTCTCAATCACAGCGATCAATCCTACGTCATTGGCAAAAACATCCACATCATTATTGGGTGGGATGGCAATGCCTATTTTAAATTTTCGCGGCAGGTACCGGTCCTGGTATAAGGGATCCTCTTCGTCTTTTTTATCGAGCAGTTTTTCCTCATCCAGCCATATCTCGTAGTAGGCCCTTGTTTTGGGCATCAGCATCTCACTGATCTTATCAGCATACGCGAATATTTGCGCATGAACGGGCGATTGCTTTGGATGGGAACTACACAAAACATTCCGGTTAATATCGCCACAGGTGGCGATAGAATCCAGTTTTGCTTCATTAAATGCCTGTATGGCTGGTTTTATGTTTGATTTGATGATACCATGTAACTGCACTGTTTGCCGCGTAGTGATCTTTATCACACCTGTTGAATTCTCCCCCGCGATATCATGAATAGCTATCCATTGCTGTGGCGTTACAAAGCCACCGGGCAAACGCAAACGGATCATGAAAGAAAATAAACGATCCAGTTTTTTCGCGGCCCGCTCCTCCCGCCTGTCACGGTCATCCTGCTGGTACATGCCATGAAATTTGATCACAGCCTGGTCGTCTTCGCGAATGGCGCCTGTAATCTTATCCCGCAAACTTTCCCTGATCGTTCCCCGCAGGCTATCACTTGCCTGTTTAATCTTTTCAATATTTGATAAACTATTTTTTTCCGACATATTGTTTTTTTGATCAGCTATTACTTATGCGCGCAATGCGTTAACATTAATAAACATCTTTCGAATATCTTCCTTCATTTGTAAGCCGGTCAAAATATTCACGGGCTGATTCTTTACCCATACCTCCATATTGTTCAAACACCCGTAACAACGTATGCTCCACTTCAATACTCATGGGTGTTTTCTCTCCACATACATATATATATGCTCCCGAGTTAATCCAGTCGAATAATTCTTTCCCATGTTCAAACATCCTGTCATGCACAAATACCTTCTCCGGCTGATCGTTTGAAAAAGCAAGACTCACCTTAGTTAATACACCTGTCTCAAACCAATTCTGTATTTCTGTCTGGTATAAAAAATCAGATGCGAAATGTTCCTCACCAAAGAACAACCAGTTTTTTCCCGGGGCGCCTGTGGCATCTCTTTCACTTAAGAAAGAACGGAATGCGGCGATGCCTGTTCCCGGCCCTATCATTACCATATCCTTATCCGCGGCGGGAAGTTTAAACCGTTTATTCTTCTGCACAAAAAAATTAAAACAGGATCCTTCTTTTAACTGAGCCAGATAGGCGGAACATACGCCGGTTTTTTCTTCTTTATTTATTACAAACATATCTTTACCAACGGTTAAATGGATTTCTCCGCTATGCGCCGCATGGGAAGAAGCAATCGTATAGATACGTGGTGACTGAGCAGGCAACACTTGCAGCGCTTCTTCAAATTGTACGGCATCTTTTACCGGGTAACTACCCAGGAGATCTGACAGATCCATTTTTGTTTCGGGGATATCCTGCCGCACGATTGCCGCGTATTTCTTTATCACACGCTCATGCAGGAAATGAATACTGACCTTCTTTTTCAGCAGATCGAATACAGTATATTCAACATTATTGTGTTTAACGGGTTTCTCTTTATTTATTCCCGCCAATGCGATAATGGCATTCACAGTTGCCAGGGGGTTTTCAGGTACGATACCAATAGAATCACCCGGCAAATAATCTGCATCATCAGCGGCCAGTTCTATATGACAGGTTACTTTTGCGGAGCCCCTGTCGTTAAGATTGATATTGGACAAAACAGTTCCGGTATAGATTTTTCTGGTGTTTAACTTAATCTCCGCCCGCGGTACGGTTTTTACGGTAACAGGTGCATCAACAACTGTATTATTGAGCGCTTGTAACACCCGGTTAAACCATGCTCCGGCATCCCCATCATAATCCAGGTCGCATTTTTGTATCGGAACAATCCGTTTGCCACCCAGCCGTTGTAACTGCGCGTCTACATCTTCACCTGCTTTGCAGAACAAAGGATAAGAAGTATCCCCCAGCGCCAATACACTGTATTTCACATTGTCTAAACGAAACCCGTTATGATGGATATGGTCATAGAATTTTTGAGCGGCAGCAGGCGGTTCGCCATCCCCCTGTGTACTGATCACTACAAACAGGTTTTCTTCTTTGGCCAGATCAGTTAACCGGTATTGATCGAGGCTTACGAGCTTAACAACGAGATTATTTTTTTTCGCTTTTGTGGTAAGATCAATGGCTACCCTTTTCGAGTTACCTGTTTCTGTTCCATAAACAATGGTTATTTTTTCAGGGCCGGCATTCACGGGTTTTTGTTCCGCGTTCGCGATAGATTTTTGTATACCCGTAAGCGGTTTAAAATAAGATTCCCCCGCATCGCCGCCCTGAAACCATTTGAATCGTTCATGCAAACCCACCACTTTACCAATGATCACCAGTGAGGGTGAAAGAAACGCCTGCCCTTTCAGTTTATTTTCATATTCATGAACAGAAGAAATGTACACCTGCTGATAAGCGGTTGTGGCCTGCTCAATTACCGCGATTTGTTTACTGTTATCAATACGGTATTCCATCAGTTTATTAACCAAAGTATCCAGGGTGGCGGAAGACATATAAAATACCAGTGTATCATTTGTATTGGCCAATTCTTCCCAATAAGCTTCACTCACAACGGTAGATGTATAATACGTAAGAAACCTAACGGCCGTTGCATGATCTCTTGCTGTTAAAGGCATTCCCGCATAGGCCGCGGCGCCGGAAGCCGCTGTAACGCCCGGCACGATCTCATAAGGTATTTCATTAGCCACCAGTGTTCCAAGTTCATCCAATACATTGGAGAAAAAAGAAACATCGCCACCTTTTAAGCGTACTACCAATTTTCCCTGTAAGGCATATTTTACCAATAATTCATTGATAGTCTCCTGTGGTGTAGAGATACCTTTCCTGCACTGCTTACCTACTTCAACAATTTCAGCGGAGGGTTTTACATACCGTGCCAGGATTACTTCGCTTACCAGCCTGTCTGTCAATACCACATCGGCCCGTTGCAGATAGTTGGCGGTTTTTACGGTAACCAGGTCAGGGTCGCCGGGACCGGCGCCTGCCAGGATCACTTTTCCTTTTATTATAATACTATCCATAATGATTGCTGGTTCATGTTCATTATACATTTCACTTATTGAATCATGCAGGCGCCAACGGTTACATTACTGGTTTCATCTATCAGTATGGCGCCGCCGTTAGCCCGCAAACCGGCATAGGCATCATACGGAACCGGGGACGCTGTTTTAATGGTTGCCCTCACAATATCATTTAATGATACCAGGCCCGGCGATGGTTTTTTTTCCAAAGAGTTTACATCTAACTTATAATGGATCTCTTTTACAATGCTTTTTACCAGCCGGCTGTTGATCTGCAATAAATAACGGTTCCCTTCGGCCAAAGGTTTATTACCCATCCAGCATACTAAAATGTCTAATTCCTGTTCTACTTTCGGAAGATCATCAGAGGCAACGATCAGATCGCCACGACTCACATCAATATTATCTTCCAGGTGTAATACAATACTTTGCGGAGCGAATGCTTCTTCCATTTCTTTACCGCCTGTTTCAATGGCTTTGATCGTGCTTTGCAGGCCGGAAGGAAGAACGGTTATCTTATCTCCTTTACGATAAATACCGCTGATCAGTTTCCCCGCATACCCGCGATAATCATGCAATGCCTCTGTTTGCGGGCGGATCACATATTGCACAGGGAACCTGGCATGCGTTAAATTCGCATCGCCCGCAACCTCCACGTTCTCTAATAAATGTAAAAGCGGTTCACCTTCATACCAGGAAAAATTTTCTGAACGGCTCACGATATTATCCCCGTCCAATGCACTGATGGGGATATAGGTTACATTCTTCAATCCCAATGATGTGGCCACTTTCGCGTAATCGATCACGATATTGTTATAGGTATCCTGCGAATAGGCCACCATATCCATTTTGTTGATCGCCACCACTACATGGGGAATATTGAGTAAGGATGCAATGATCGAATGTCTGCGTGTTTGTTCTGTCACACCGTTTCTTGCATCAATCAAAATGATAACCAGGTCCGCATTGGAAGCGCCGGTTACCATATTTCTTGTGTATTGAATATGGCCGGGTGCATCCGCGATGATGAACTTACGTTTAGGTGTTGAAAAGTATTTATAGGCTACATCTATAGTAATGCCCTGTTCCCTTTCTGCACGCAAACCATCTGTAAGCAGGGCCAGGTCAATATCGCCTTCTTCCCTGTTCTTTGTTTGACTTTCAATCGCTTCCAGTTGATCGATCATGATCGATTTACTGTCGTATAATAAGCGGCCAATCAATGTGCTTTTGCCATCGTCCACACTGCCTGCTGTGATAAATCTTAGTATATCCATTGGGTTATAAGTTATAAGTATTAAAAGTATCCGCTCTTTTTTCTGTCTTCCATGGCTGCCTCTGAAACCCGGTCATCAATTCTTGTTTCACCGCGTTCACTGGTTTTGGTGGCAATGATCTCTGTAATGATATCATCTATGTTTGATGCGGTAGATTCAACAGCGGCGGTACAGGTCATATCGCCAACAGTACGGTAACGCACTTTGCGAATACTGATCTTGTCATTTTCTTCCAACTGTATAAATTCCGAGATGGCAACCAACTGGCCCTCATACTCCAGCACCTCCCTGTCGTGGGCAAAATAGATGGAGGGCAGATCAATGTTTTGCCTGCGGATATAATTCCAGATATCCAGTTCCGTCCAGTTACTGATCGGGAACACACGTACATTTTCGCCTTTATGAATACGTCCGTTATAGGTGTTCCACAATTCGGGCCTTTGCAGTTTGGGATCCCATTGGCCAAACTCATCACGTACAGAAAAAATTCTTTCTTTCGCCCTCGCTTTTTCTTCATCGCGCCTTGCGCCTCCAATGCAGGCATCAAACCTGAACTCATTGATCGTATCCAGTAAAGTATAGGTTTGCAATGCATTCCTGCTGGCAAACTTTCCTTTTGGTTCGGTTAAGTTCTGCTGCTTAATGGTATCAGCCACTTTTCGTACAATCAACTTCTCCCCGATCTCATCCGCCAATGCATCCCTGAAATCCAGTGCCTCCCTGAAGTTGTGCCCTGTATCGATATGTACCAGTGGAAATGGAAATTTACCGGGTCTGAATGCTTTTAAAGCGAGGTGTACCAATGTAATAGAATCTTTACCACCACTAAACAGCAAGGCGGGTTTTTCAAATTGCCCGGCCACTTCGCGCATAATATGAATGGCTTCCGATTCTAACTGGTCTAAATGATCTAAATGATATTGACGCATCTTAAAAAAATTATAAACTGGTTTCTGTTACTAAATCCTGTTTTCATGCAACCCGCATTCTTTCCTGCTGTTGTCTTCCCACCACCAACGGCCGGCCCTGAAATCTTCTCCGGCTTTTATGGCCCTGGTACAGGGCGCACAGCCTATACTCACAAAACCCCTGTCGTGTAAAGGATTGTATGGAATATTGTGTTCGTCTATATAAGCTTTTGTTTCTGCTGTGGTCCAATACAGTAAGGGATGGTATTTAATGATGTGGTTAGCATCATCCCATTCCAATGATTGCAGATCCTGCCTTGCGGCAGAGTGTTCCGCACGTAACCCGGTGATCCAGACGGCATTACCGGCCAATGCTCTTTTCAATGGCGCTACTTTCCGGATAGCACAACAGGTTTTCCTGTTATCAACGGATTCATAAAAAGAATTGGGGCCATTTTCCAGGATAAAAGATTCCAGCTTCGCATGATCGGGATAGTATGCTTTGATATGTGTTTGATAACGGGTATTGGTACTGTTCCATACGGAATAGGTTTCAGCAAACAGCCTGCCCGTATCTAAGGTAAAAATGCTGATGGGGATATTATTGTGTACTATCCGGTGCGTGATTACCTGGTCCTCCAAACTAAAACTGGAAGAAAAAGTTACTTTGCCCGGGAAACTGTCCGATAAAAACAACATCGCTTCATCGATCGAAAGCCCGTTAATTTGATGGAGTAATTTAGTAAGGGTTTGTTTTGCTGGCGCTTCCATTTGTAAAAATTCTGTTGTTGTGAAAAATTGAGAACAGGACTACACAGTTAGTAGACATTTTATCTGCAACAGCATGGACAGGCGGGAAGAAAAATCTTACTGAATATCATACAAAAATATAAGTCTACCGAAATGATATGGTAAATGTAGTCTATAAAATTTATAGACAAAGTATTTTGGGGTAAATATTTTAAAATAACAGGTTTGGAAACGGATTATTTTACTAATTAACGTTAGTTTTGAGTGAGCTGCGGTTGTTATAGGGTTACATTATACAGCCTTTGCACTTTTCATCCGAAGTAAAATATAGAAGGCCGCCATAATTGTAACGGCTGCTGAAACCAAAAATAACCATACCGAGCCATAAGTAAACCATAGAAGGCCCGCTAAAGAACTGGCTATCATGGTGCAAATACTTTGAAAAGCGGTAAAAGTGCCAATAGCGGTTGCCGTATCTTCTTTCGCGCAAATATTAGTGATCCATGCTTTGGATATACCTTCCGTGGCTGCCGCGTAAAAGCCATACAGGAAGAACAAAAGAAAAAATACATATAAGTTGGTATTAAAAGCCATTCCCCCGTACACAATGGCAAAAAGCAGTAAGCCCGCGATAAAAATATTCTTCAATCCCAGTTTATCCGCCAATAATCCCATG
>CAYHTC010000076.1:0-10339 GCA_964359445.1 uncultured Sediminibacterium sp.
CAGAAATAGCGTTAAAAAACAGTCTGCCGGGATGGATTAACCTGGCAAGTTCTTTAAAATTTAAAACCGTGCTTCAGAAATATCTTGATATGGTGCAACAACATGTAGATAAAATGGAAAGATTTTTTGAGGAAGAAAACATAAACTCCCTCTGCCTGACCAACCGCATAATGCGGGCATTTATTGAGGAAACAGATGAAAAACTGGCGCATTGTACAGATGCCGAAGTAAAAGATGCCTGCCTGCTGGCCTGCATACAGGTTATCAATCACTTCAAGATTAGTACATATGGCACTGCTGCCGCATTTGCCAATGCCTTGGGTATGGACAAACAGGCGGCAGTTTTTCATGAAGCTGAAATAAATGAAAAACAAATAGATGACCGCCTGTCGCAATTAGCCAACTACGAAATAAATACCCTGGCCAAAACGCTTATTGCAAGGCCTGCATGAAACCAGCAATACCATTGCTTCTGTTGCAAATTTAAACGGAGTGATCAGAGTCAATAAAACCAGTGACGGTCTTTACAGGAACTGAACGTGGTTTACAGTTTCTTTGATCTTCATAAAAAACAAATTTTTTAACCTAAAAACAAAAATTATGAAAAGTGATATTCAGATTCAAAAAGATGTGATTGCCGAACTTAAATGGGAGCCAATTGTAATGGCTTCAGAAATCGGGGTAGCTGTTAAGAAAGGAATTGTTACTCTTTCCGGACAAGTAGATACCTATGCAGAGAAACTGGCAGCGGAGAGAGCTGCTAAAAGAGTGTCTGGTGTAAAAATAGTTGCAGAAGATATACAGGTAGGAGCTTCTCCCTCCTATCGTAAAACTGACGCTGAGATTGCAGAAGCCGTACTCAATGCACTGAAATGGCACTCAGGGGTACAGGACGAAAAAATCAAGATAAAAGTAGAAGATGGCATTGTAAGGCTCGAGGGTGTGGCAGACTGGGAGTATCAACGAAAAAATGCGGGCATGGCTATTGAGAATCTGACAGGTGTGCGTTCTGTGATAAATCTTATCACGGTAAAACCAAAAGTTTCTTCCTTTGACATTCAGCAAAAAATCAGTTCCGCCTTTCACCGGAATGCAACTTTAGATGCAGCAAGGATATCAGTTGATGTTACCGGAAGTAAGGCTATTCTTCGTGGCAAGGTTCGCTCATTCGCCGAAAAAGAAGATGCAGAAAGAACTGCCTGGTTAGCGCCCGGAATCAGTAGTGTTGAAAGCAAACTGGAAGTTGAATTGCCGGAATATTTTTTGTAGATCAGAAGAAAAAAGCGGCGCCTGCCACTTTAAAAATAAAGAATACAATTCCCGGGGAAGCTGTCTTAATACAAGATTGAGACAACTTCCTTTGCATTAAATAAATTTACCAAAAGGCAGAAGCAAGTTGTGGAGTTCCTGAAATATGAATAACTTAACAGTGGCTTTCTGAAAATTCGAAAGGCGTTAAATAAAATGAATACATAACTCATGTCCGCCGTAAAACACAGGTCAACCCAGAAATATTCGGTCCTTAATAAAGTAGCATTAATACGCGGTGGTAAAGAGTATTTTGACCTGCTGCTGAAATTAATCAACCAGGCCACTGAGAGTATACACCTGCAGACATATATTTATGATGACGACGAAACCGGCCGCATGGTTGCCGATGCGTTAAAAGCGGCTGTTAAAAGAAACGTGGAAGTGTATCTATTGGCTGACGGGTATGCTTCTCAGTCAATCTCACGCAAATACAGAGATGAGCTAATCGTATCCGGTATTCATTTTCGTTTATTTGAGCCACTGTTTAAAAGCAGGTATTTTTATTTCGGGAGGCGGATGCATCATAAAATCTGTGTGACGGATACGAGGTTTGCCGTTGTTGGGGGTATCAATATTTCCAACCGGTATAACGATATGCCGGGGAAACCGGCATGGTTTGATTTTTCACTCTACGCTGAAGGTGAGATTGCCAAAGAACTTTGTGAACTTTGCTGGAAGACATGGAACAATTTTCCGGCAAAAGCGGATAAATCACCCTGCAGCGAAATAGCGCCATTATTCAGTTTCAGGAATGAAGAAACCTGCCTGGTAAGAATGAGACGAAATGACTGGGTAAGCAATAAAAATGAGATCTCCGCCACTTATAGTGAAATGTTCCGGAATGCACAATCGCATATCACTATTTTATGCAGCTATTTTTTACCCGGGAAAGTCATCCGGAGGTTATTGAGTAATGCAGCAAAACGGGGTGTAAAAATCAAAGTAATTACAGCAGGCCGTTCAGATATCATGCTGGCAAAACACGCGGAACGCTGGTTATACGACTGGCTTTTACGAAATAACATAACCTTAAATGAATATCAACCGGCAGTATTACATGCAAAGATTGCCATTTGCGACAGTGAATGGCTCACGATAGGATCCTACAATTTAAACGATATAAGCGCCTACGCCAGTATTGAACTGAACTTAGACGTCAGAAACACCGCTTTTGCAGCCGGGGTGGAGCAAACTCTGGAAACGGTTATTCAGAATGATTGTATCGCCATTACCAAAGAAAGGAACACGGAAACCAAAAACATTATTAAACAGTTTGTACGCTGGTTTTCTTACAAATTTATCCGCATACTTTTCCACCTGGTTACTTTTTATTATAAACGAAAGAACTGATACCTGATCAACCTGTACCGGTTATCCATCCTGCACATTGTGTCCCATCTGAACAGCATTCCTAATGAACCGGTTTTTATAACCTGACCAATCTCATAAACCGTACTGACCATTGTCGTTGATTACACCCTGTATATAAAATACATTTGCCTGGTAAAAATAATATACAATAAATAAAACAAAAGGAGGAACAACTATGGGAACGCAAGCTTTAGCCAGATCAACAGAAAGAATGCCATCTGTATTTGATGAATTTTTCAAACCATGGAACGAATGGTTTGATAATGGCAATTTATGGAACCGTACAATGAATGTACCTGCGGTAAACATTACGGAACAAAAAGATGTCTACCTGGTATCATTGGCCGCACCCGGATTGAAAAGAGAAGACTTTACAATTGATGTAGATGGTAGTATGCTTACCATCAGCAGTCAGAAGGAAGAGCGCAGGGAAGAAAAAGACAAAAAGTTTACCCGGAAAGAGTACAGCTATTCATCCTTCAGCCGGAGCTTCACATTGCCGGAAGAAATCAACAAGGAAAAGATTGAAGCTAAGTATGAAGATGGCATACTGAAAATTTCGCTGCCCCGTTCTGAAGCAGCCAAAAAACCTTCAGCTAAACACATTGCTGTAAAATAAGCCGGGTACATACGGCTTAGACCCCGTCAAAAGGGTGGCGGGGTATTTTGTATAAACCTGTTATTGACTACAAAATTGGTTTGGCGCCATTTACCAGGTTTATCATTCCGGATTTTGATTATTTACTAAACAGTTTTTTTTAATATGAAGCGGGCTCTGATGCATATCCGGTTCATTCTGTTCAATGTTCTTAATCCGAATAATACTTATTAATACCATTATAATGCCAGAAGATAATTACAAATATCCCATACCAAAACCCCAACCAGAAGCTGGTATTCAGGAAGAGGGGTATATGTTAGGGTTGAAATTGAGACAATTTCAATATGAAACTGATACCTGGAAGCGATTGATACGGTTTATCATGGATGAAAATATCCAAATGAAAAACAGGCTTTCTGAAATTCTTAAAAATACAATCAATACCAGTTTCCTGGAAGAAGTTGAGAGCTTCCAGAGTTGCTTTATAAAAGAAGACGAATTGATTGGTTTACTACGGAGCGATATTACGGAACTGGATAAATTACTGGCTACCAACATTTTTGAAGACGAAGAAACCGGTAAAGAGGTAACCAGAAAGTTGAACCGGCTCCGGAACAATATTGTAAATGTTGAAACACAGTTTAACAAGTTGAAAATGGAGTTTAACTGTTACCTTTCAGAAAAACACTGACCGAATGAAACGCCGGATCCTGGAAAAAGTAGTGGCACTATTATTAGCCGGTTTATGGAGTTTTGCTGCTTTCTCTCAAATTACCCCCGAGCGGCTTCGGCAGTTTATTTCGGACACCAAGCTTATTGACAAAACCGGTATCAGGCATACATCCCGGGTAAAAGAATTTTATACCCGTTTAAATTATCAAACCGCGTGGCTACCGGAAGAAAACCAACCGAATCTTACCATTTTCATACGTGCAAAAACCCTGTCCGGAGAATTGGGTCTTACTGAAAAAGATTATCAGTTCAACTATCCTGCCTGTAACAGCAGCGATACGGCCCGATTGCAAAACAGCAATGATTCATTAACGGCCGATATCCGCATGACAGATGCGGCCATACATTTTTACAATGATATTGCATATGGTAATACAAAACCGGCTTTAGGATATGATGGCCTGAAACAAAAACAGGGCTATCGTGATATTCCGGCATTGCTGGCAGAATATATTTCCGGCAAAAAACTGCACCTGCTGATGCCTGATCTGTCACCTGCCTTACCGGAAATCAAAGCGATAGAAAATAAAATACAAAGATTCCGGAAAACGTTGTCTGAACCCGGTTTCAAAGAAGTTGTTATCAGTTCCGGCAAAATAAGTAAAACCAATATTCCACTAGTTTCAAAATTGCATCAATTAGGAATCATTGATACCGGCAATAAGGATTTATCAGACAGTTTACTCAAGCAGCAGTTGAAAGAAGTACAGAGACAATTCAATCTGCAGGCAGATGGTATACTGCGGAGCAACACACTCCGTAACTTAAACATCCCCCTTTCAGTAAGGCTTAAGCAGTTAAACCTATCCGTTAATTATTACCGGTGGCTGTATAGTCTTACACAAAACCGGGCAGTAATTGTAGTGAATATTCCTGCTGCTTTTCTGAAAGTGTACCGCAATAAAGAAATCATCCTTGCCATGCGGATGATTATGGGCAAAAAATCCACTCCTACACCCACCCTGGCCAGTGTCGTAAATGAAGTGATACTCTACCCCTACTGGCATGTACCCTATAGCATCGCTACCAAAGAATTGCTGCCATCCATCAGGAAGAATCCCGGGTACATTAATTCAGGCAATTTCCAGGTACTAAACAGTGCGGGTAATATTGTGAATCCCTATTCGGTTAACTGGTATGCACTCAGCAAAGATTCTTTTCCATACACCATCCGTCAAAGCACAGGTTGCGACAATTCATTGGGTTTATTAAAATTAAACTTCGTCAATCCTTTTGGTGTTTACCTGCACGATACACCTGCAAAATCATTATTTAAGTTAAACAAACGTTTCTTCAGCCACGGTTGTATGCGGATGGAAAAACCAAATGAATTGGGACATCTTATTTTAAGGAATAACCCCATTGCGATAGATACACTGGAACAGAAGGGCTGTTTGCGAAACCAGTCGCCCATTACAGTGCATGCCGATGAACACATGCCGGTTATTGTATGGTACAATCCTGCAGGTCTGGATTCAACCGGACGGGTGGTATTTTATGAAGATGTTTATGAAAAATTTGCGTGGATAAAGAAGAAATAAAGAACCCGGAATAAGCCAGGAATCAGGTGTGTAAAGCCAACCTAACGGGGAATCCACCCGTATAATAACCGTCTAAAAAGAAACGCAACAGTCTATTTATCAGCTTATCAGGCGTTCAAGTTTTTTTTCATTGAGAATAGTAATCAATCCATCATTAATATCGATCAGTTTTTCGTTACGGAAATCAGTTAGCGTACGAATGAGCGACTCTGTGGCTGTTCCCGCAATAGTTGCCAGGTTATCCCTGGTTATATCAATAACAAACTGATCATCTTTTGTTTTATGATATTTTTTTTGCAGGAGTACGAGCGCTTCAGCAACTTTTTTGCGAAGAGAGTTATACGCAAGGCCCAATAAATGATCTTCTTTCTCAGAAATATTTTTAGCCAGTAAGCGGATAAATTTTTGTGCGGCTTCCCTGTTGGTATTCATCAGTTCATCAAAATCCTGTTGGGGTATTACAGCCAGTTCAGTATCTTCCAACGCTTCCGCCGAATCTTTATAAACAGTTCCTTCCAGCAAGGCAACATAGCCAAAGAAATCTCCCGGACTGTACAGATCTGTTACCAATTCCTTAGCATTTTCATTCGTCTTATATACTTTAACCTTCCCTTTCAAAACATAAAAAAGACTACCCGGATGATTACCTTCTGAATAGATGGTTTGTTTTTTTCTGTACTTATTTATATTACGGTCTTTGGTAAAAGAATGTAAATGGCTCTTTCCAAAAGACACCCGCATTAAATGCTGCAGTCCGTCAAGGTCAGGAGAGAGTTCCTGTTTTAACTGCTCATGTTTTTTCAGCCGGCTGTCAACCGCATTCAGCAATTCTGTGCCGCTAAAGGGTTTGGTAATGTAATCATCAGCGCCAAGTTCCATCCCTTTCCGGAAATCACTATGTTCTGTTTTGGCAGTCAGAAATATAAAGGGTGTGTTTTTGATGGCATCATTTTTATGAACAGCATGAAATACCCCATACCCATCAAGCAGAGGCATCATGATATCACAGATGATAAGGTCAGGTATATGCTCTATAGCCTTTTCCACGCCAACCTTGCCATTTTCTGCCATGATCACTGTATAGCCGGACAGTTCTAATATCTCAGCCGTGTTAATGCGGATATCATCATTATCTTCTATCAGCAAAATCTTTTTCATATCAGCCGGATTTAGTGTTAAATGTTATAATAAACTCAGTACCTACTCCCAGTTCACTCTTACATGCTACAGTACCATTGAGTAGTTCTGCGTATTTAGAAACTATGTGCAAACCCAATCCTGTACCCTGAATATTACTGGCATTGGTACCCCGGTAAAACCGTTCCATTAAATGTTTCTGGTCTTCTTTTGAAATGCCTATTCCGTGATCTTTTATCGAAAGCGTGGTACAATCATTGGAACTGACTGTATTAATTTCAATGGGGCTTCCTTCGGCCGAAAATTTTCCGGCATTAGAAACCAAATTCATGATAATATGTTTCAGAAGCGATGGATCCAGTACCAACTCCGGATTACCTTTATGCTGACATAAAATAAGCTGATCATTTTTCAGTGTATTTTGTATTTCATCTGCTATTTCTTTAATCAGTTCCTCTATATTAAATCTGGCAGGTCTCACCTGAATTTTTCCTTCCTCTATCCTGCCAACACTCAGAAAATCATTCAGAATGTCGGTAAGCATATTCACCGATGAAATAATACGCTGTAAATGTTTCGCACGCCTGGGCTGGGCTTCCGTACTGGTATATTTTTCTATCAAATAGGTTGAAGAAAGTATTGTGCTTAGCGGCGTTCTGAATTCATGGGATGCTATCGAAACAAACCTGGATTTCAACAGGTTCAGTTCCTTTTCCTTTTCAAGGGACTGCTGTAATCCCAGTTCAAACATTTTTATTTTTGAAATATCAAAAGAAACACCCACAAAACCTATAATAACACCCCCATCATCTCTCATTGCAGAAATATTAAGTTGAACAGGAAATGTTGTTCCGTCTTTGCGAACGTACACCCACTCATCCTCATTTTTTAAACCCAAACCGGCCTTGGCAAGCAACAGTTCCATCGTACCGGTAATTTCCATTTGCAATTCTGCTGAAAGTTCTTTTGCTTGTTTTGCAACCATTGATGGCTCTATAAAAATAAGGGGCGTATGTTTTCCAACCAACTCATCCGCTGTGTAAAGCAGCTCCTTTTCTGCTTCGGAATTAAAGGTCTGGATAATCCCGTTTGTATCAACGGTAACAATAATGGCCCTTACATTGCTTAATAAAGCATTCTGGAGAGAAATTGCTTTTTGAAGGTCACTCCTGGATATTTCAAGTTGCCGGAGTGTTTTCGTTAAATCTTCTGTACGTTTTTCTACTGAACTTTCCAGTTCTTCTTTTAGTTTTATTATTTCCGCTTCCGCTTTTTTCCGAACAGAGATATCACTCACAAAAAGGATAGCTCTCGTCTCACCCTCATGTATATACTTATCTAAACTTACTTCCATCTGCAGCTCAGTACCATCTTTTTTCACAGCCAACAATTCCATCCCGATACCCATCGGTCGTCTGCCCAGCATTTCTATATAGTAATTCCGGTGATTAACGTGTACCTGGTGCAATCTTTTCGGAATAAGTTTCTCAATGGGCTGCCCGATAATTTCCCCGGATCTATACCCGAAAAGTCTTAGTGCAAATGGATTCACAGATTGAATAATACCGTTACTATCCACTATTAATATACCAATGGAAGCATGATTAAAAAGCGCTTCAAATTGCAGAAAGTCGTTAATACTGTTTCGTGATGTATGCAGCATGGAACAATTTAATCATAAACCGGGTAAAAACCATACAGGTAACCTGCTTTATTCAGAGGTATTTGAAGTTCCTCCGCAACCAATCTTACAAACCCATTTCCTTTAGTAGGGTATTTGTCAAAACTGAATGGCCTAACATTTCTATTTTTTTGATTTAGCGTGTACAGGATGTTCCAGCTCAAAACTGAGTTTGGCTATAATCCTGTATTCAACAATTTTATTGTGTTTAACCACTACACTGTGGTCCTTAACATACAGCGACCGTATATTTTTGAGTGATTTGGATGCCTCATTCACAGCCTGCTGTGCAGCATCTTCCCAATTTTTGGGGGAACTTGCCATCAGTTCCAGTACTTTTAAAATAGCCATAATTATAAATTATCAGATTAAAAAATAGTTGTGTTATTAAGAGGTGTTCTGTGTGATTATGATGTGAGTTGTGTTTACTTCTTAAATAATCCTCCCAATTTATGTCCTGCCCTGTCAGCAAGTTTACTGGCCAGTAAGGCAGCCCCATAGGTAACCGTGTTTTTCAGGATGCTGCCTGTATTCAGATTTGCTTCATTTTTTTTACGTATCCATTTGCTGATTACTTCTTTGGCAATATTAACAGGTTTCAAATTTTCTTTCAGCCCACGCCAATTGTCACATATCAAATCTTCCAGATCTTCCTGGTATTGTTTGATACGTTCTTTCTCTCTTTGCAATTGCCTTAAGCTATTAATCTTCTTCATCACTTTTAAATATTTCTTTAATCAGCGCATTCATAATCGGTATGCGGAGTATCCAGCTTCTTCCGGCCCATGCCACGATAGCCAGCAGCAGGTACGCAAAAGCTACGATCAGGTACCCTGCCCATATTTTTCCGGTGTATTCACCTGCAAGAAGTGACAGTCCAATCCCCGCAAAAATGAAAAAACATAAAAGCACAACAGCCACAATGATTCCTGCCAGCAGACTGGCAATCATACCTGAACTTTTCTCTGCAGCTTCCAGCTTTAATAAATCAATCCTGGTATTAACATATTCCTTCATCGTACCAACCAGTTCATTTACTTTGGCAAATATCTTTTCCATTTTACATGTTTTTTCAACCTCTGTATCAAGCGGGTGATATTATTATCCTACTCAGGCAATTTCATCTGCTTTTTCTTTTACCGTCCGCTCAAAATCCTTTTTGAGTTCATTCAATTTTTCTTTGCCTTTACGAAATTTATCTTTCACATCTTCAGCAAGTTTTTTGCCTTCTTCGCTAATCTTTTTTCTTGTTTCACTACCTTTATCCGGTGCAAATAAAATCCCAACAATGGCTCCTATGGCAGCCCCGGCCACGATAGCTGTCAGTATTTTCCCTGTGCTTTTCATAACATTTACTTTTATTGTGGTTCACAAGGTAATAACGGACAGGCTGGATAAGAATGACAGGGGTCAGCAGTCTTACTGACATTTGTCATAAGAATTAAAAATTCCGGTTCAACCTCATTTTTTCTCTGCTTTTGCTTTTGCCTGTTGTTTTAACTCATTTTCTTTTTCCCTCTCCAGTTTACGGAAATACCCCCTGAATAAAAAATTATGCTTTAATGCCTCCATATTCTGGTTAAAACCGTTGGTACCCTTTTCAATATTGCTAAGGCTTGTATTTAATTTTATTACAATCGCCGAATCTTTGAGTAAGGCATTTACAGGGCCCCTGCCGGAATTTACATCCTGCCTTATACCTGCTACAACCAAACTTATTTCGTGAGACAGCGAATCAACATTATCACCAACAGATTTTATTTTCAGGATCGCTTCGTTCAGGTTTCTGGCAAAGGAAGAATCCCTCAAAATCGCTCCGGCTGAGCCTTTCCCGTTTTTTATATCCATTACAATATCGTTCAGGTTATTTACCATCTTACCTGCATGGCCGGTTGCGGTAAGTATGTTGGCAACAGATACCCTGAAATTTTCGGGTATTGATTTGTCATTCAGTAAATTCCAGAG
>CAYHTC010000077.1:0-10224 GCA_964359445.1 uncultured Sediminibacterium sp.
AAAAAGAACTGAGTTATGGAGAGGCAGTGAAGATTTCTGTAGCTGCTGCCGGTTTTAATAAACCGGGATTTGATCTTTTTTATAAACTGGAAGTAATCAACGGAGCAGAAACACAGTTAGCCGGCAAAGCTAAAACAGGTATGTTGTGTTTTGATTATACGCAGAAAAAGAAAATGCCTGTTCCGGAAGAAGTGATAAAAAAATTATCAGGTGTTCCATATCCGCCAACTCTCCTCAGCCTGTAGTATCAACATATCCATGCCATTCTGGGTAGAGGCCCCCTGCAATTTCCCTTTTTCGATGAATTTGGTTTCTGCGGGATTATAGATCATATCATACAAATGATGGCCCGGAGTTAGGAATTGATAAGGAATAGCAGGGAAAAAATCTGCATTCGGGTACATCCCTAAGGGAGTTGTATTGATAATCAGTTGATGGGAAGCCAGCATGTCCTTATCCACCTGGTTATATGATATGGATTTATCTGAGGATTTTCGTGAAACAAATTGAATAGCAATGCCCAGTTTTTCCAATACAAATTCCACGGCAGCAGATGCACCACCTGTTCCCAGAACCAGTGCGCTGGTATGATGTGATTGAAGATAAGGCAACAAAGACTGCTCAAACCCAAACACATCTGTATTATACCCGGTAATTTTCCCTGCATGAATATGGATACAATTACATGCCCCGATCTTTGTTACAACTTCTGTTGCATCGGTTAGAAAGTCCAATACTTTTTTCTTATATGGTATGGTGATATTCAGCCCATAAAGATCTATCTGATTTTCCAGCAAGGGTGAAAGTTCACTGATTTCTTTGAGTGAAAAATTTGAATACACACAATCATACAAACCCAGAAGCTCAAATTTTTCATTGAAAAATTTTTGTGAGAAAGAATGGGTTAACGGGTATCCTATCAGGCCATAGCGTCGCATAGACTATTTTTTATCCAGGTAAAGATCGAAGGTATCTCCCCGCAAACCTATCCGCATTGCTTCCAATGGTATCACTTCATTGGGCGCGATGTTACCAAGGTTCACATTACAGCCAATCAATTCAAGAAAATATAGTTGCTGCATCTTTTGAGGAGCTTCCCATATAATCTTTTTTTCAGGTATTTGCGTAAGAATTTCCTGAACCAATCCTTCCCTCACTTCGCCAGACCCTCTGTAAATACCAACATTACCTGCTTCGCGGGCTTCTGCAATAACATAGGAAGAACCTGCTTCCAGTTCAGCACGCATTAATTCAATCCATTTATAGGGGGGAATAATATGCGCTGCATCTTTGCTACCCACTTCACTCAAAACAGTAGCATGTTTGGTAAGCTTCTCAATATAGCCGCATTTTTCTGCATGTGGAATACTCACTGATCCATCACTCACTTCCACATAATTGATACCATAGTCTTTACATACCGCGATATACTCATCAAACTGATTACGTATCAGAAAAGCTTCGAACAGGGTGCCTCCAAAATAAACAGGCATATTGTACGATTGATACACTTTTATTTTCTCGCGCAGATTAGGGGTTACAAAAGAAGTACCAAAACCCAATTTCACTATATCCGTATGCGGGCCGTTTATACTTATAAAATTATGAACCTCATTAATACTTAGTCCTTTATCCATCACCATTGTTAAACCCGAGGTTCTTGGCCTGGTTGTGCGGTCCGGAATCTGCGTTAGATTAAAATTCATCTTACTAGTTTTTCGCAGGCAAAAATAAGTTAATACAGCGACTTGTATCAGCCTGATTTTCAAAGAAGAGGAAAAATATATTAGATTTTCTTCCCTTTTTTATACCTGGCTACAATATCAACTACCTGGTTATTCTGAAGAATGGAGGGGTTCAATTCAATGAATTTCTTCAGTAATTTAGGCGCCTTCTCCATAGCAAGTTCCAGTTTTTGCAGTGCGTCTTTTGATTTACCAAGGGCAAATAAAATAGTACTATAATAGAAAAGGAACACCGGTTTTCCTTCTGTTGCTTTCATTGAAGCTTTGCACTGCTCAATAGCTTCATCATAAAACTCAGCTTTAATCAGGCAACGGATCAGGGCTTCCCAACCAGCTACATTCTTCGGCTTATGTCTCACAACAGTACCAAAATACTGAATGGCATCTTTAAACTGTAACAGGTTCATCTTGCATTCCCCCATGGCAAGGTTATACTCAGGAATGGCTCTATGAATGCGCATGGCATTCTCTAATTGTTTCACGGCGCTTTGCCATTGATCTTCGAGCATATAGGTTACCGCAATTTTGTAATGCAATTTACTATCGTCAGGGTTCAGGTGAACTGCTTTTTTATAATGGAATCTGGCCTGAGCATAATTTCCCATCCTGTGAAAGCAGTGGCCGATCGCTTCATAGATTACGTCTTCGGGTCTGGTAAGTTCCAGCACTTTTTCCAGTACATCAATGGCCTCCTTGTATTTTCTTAACCGCAGATAAGCATCCCCCATATTCCGGTATGCATAATCAAATTTTTCATCTATCGCAACGGCATATTGATAAGCATCTATCGATTTTTCGTAAAGCTTCAGGCCCTGGTATGCTGCCGCCAGATTAAACCAGGCCAGTTCGCTAAAAGGGAAATCTTCAATAATCTGCTGATGAAGGGTGATACTTTCTTCGTTTCTGCCTGTAAAATCTGTCCAGAAACAGATCTTATACAGCGCCTCTTCATTATTGGGTTCTTCTTCGAGAATCAGTTTTAAACAGTCAAATACCTTATCAAACTCCTCATAATCGTCATAAACATCCGCCAGTTCAAACAAAAGATCCAGCCTTTCTTCCCCTTCAAACAACTGTAAAGCCGCTTCCAATAATTCAACCGCTTTAGACTGCTGATCCAGAGCCAGGTATGCATCTGTTTTTAAAATATACAGGTTCACATCACTCCCATCATATAACTCTGCCACCTCCAGTACCTGAAGGGCATCTTTATATTTACGGCTAGCCAGCAAAAGATCGGCTTTTTTGATCATTAGCTGGGAAGAATACGGGAACTGCGATAAACCGATCTCGGAAGCCTCTAAAGCCTCCGGAAGATCATCTTTTTCATCAAAATGATCTATAATACGTTCAAAAGCATCTTCTTCGAGGAATGAGTGGGAACGACCGGTTTTGAGATTCTGGTACTGTTTTAATAGTTCTTTTAGCTCTTCGCGGTCTTCGCGGTACGGATTTTCTCGCATGGGCTATTAGGTTTATACAATGTATGACGAAAAAACTTATTTTTTTCGGTTTCTGGCATTTTTTTTGCCTTATTAACGTATAGTTAATAAAATGAGATTTATGATTTTACATAATAAAATTGTATCTTTGAATCAAATGAAAGTTAAGCATTTCATAAAAAAATCCTTTTTTGTAGCCATACTAGCGATGGGTATACAGGTAGTTTATGCTGCATTTTCATTTACCGGAATCGCTGACGAAAAGACTAAAAGCAGTAAATATTCTCTAAAAAATCTGAGTTCTTTGTCACACAAGGGCTTATCCTTCTCGTCTTTAAAATCCAGTCTTCTATACAAAGGTTCCCAGACACCAAAGGAAACTTCTACCGGTGCAGAGGTTAGTTCCATGTTACGTTTTGACAATGGAAACACCACTTATATTTATCCTTACCGGTTTAAAATAAAAGCGCCTAAATTTAAAACGCCGGCTCCTCCACAGCACTAAGTTAATCCAACAATCTGTAACCGCTTTTCGGAACATCAAATTTTGATGCCTGTACGGGAGCCAGGTTTATTTTTGTGGCTGTATATCTTATTTTTTTACTCTGCGCTTCCTGTGATTCAAACTCTAACACAAACCCGGGAATGTCTTTAAATTCATATTCAAACTCTTTTACTGAAGGAATGATACTGGTTGCATAAAACAGGGTGAATATACTGCCATCCTTCAATTGGATCACTGCCTTCTTACATTCATAGCCCAGGATGGTTTTGTTTTCATTATTTACAAATGAAATTTTCATCCCATCGTATCGTTTATTCTCTGCGGCCCATGTTTTAGCATCCAGCCTGGTAATGAATTTATTATTGCCGAATTCACGTAAAATCACTGCACTGCCGGTACTCTTATCATATAGCAATGATTGTGTAAAAGAGGGCGTTACAAGATCTGTACGGCTGTCGTTGCCCCTGATATAAACAGTTTTAGTACTGGCTTTCAATGATTCCGTCACATCCTTTTCCGCATTGCCTTCTTCAGTGCTAATGGAATAAGTGATAGTGCAATCCGCCACTACCCTTTGCTGTGCAGCCGCCTGTTGCAGAATGCAGCAAAAAGAAATGATAACAAAAAGGGATGTCTTCATACAATTTTCATTTAAATACAACTGCTAATGTAGCATCAATATACTCAAAAGCCCTGCAATTAGGTTACAGGGCTTTAAATATAACGGACCATTTACAATAAGACTTATTTCTTATTCGGTGTTTTACTTTTCAGATCCTGTATTTTTTTCTGGCTATCCATCATCTGGTCATATCGCTCCTGCCATTTACTTTTCTTTTTAGGGGTCTTCCGTTTTTCATCAATTTTGGCCAGAATCTTATCATGGTTGATGATATAATTCTGTATCACAAATTGCAAACCCAGGGTGATAATATTGGAAACTGTATAATACCAGGTTAATGCTGAGGGCAGCTTATTAAAGATGAACAGCAACATAAAAGGGAAAATATACGGCATATACTTCAGCGCGGGGTTATCCTGCGTAGGTGTCATGCTCATATTATAAATGGATATCAGGAAACTGGTAATAACCGCAGTAATCGTAAACAAACTGATATGGTCCCCGAAGGCGGGTATGTTAAATGGCAAATGCTCAATGGAATCATAGGAGGACAGATCGTTGGTCCATAAGAAAGCCTGACCTCTTAGCGCTATATTAGAATTAAAGAAACTATATAAAGCAAAGAAGATGGGTATCTGTAATAAGGCAGGTATACAACCTCCTAAAGGGTTTACACCCGCTTCCCTGAATAATTTCATCTGTTCCATGGCAAAACCCTGCTGATCCGTTCCGAACTTCTTCTTCAGGGTATCAAGCTCCGGACGCAATACTTTCATTTTAGCGCCACTCAGATAACTGCTGTACGTTAAAGGAGCGGTAACCAACCGGATGAATAAGGTTAAAAGCAATACTACCCAACCATAATTCTTTACAAACCCCGCAAAAAAGTCAAATACACTCATAATAATGTATTTGTTGATTGGCCGTACAAATGAATACATATCCCTTCCCAGGTTTACGATTTTGTCCATTTCCGGCGCCTGCTTTTTTAAGATGGCATAGTCACTTGGCCCGAAATATAACTGGAACGGCACATTTACCGCACTTGCCGCTGCCATTTTAATTTGTAACGTAACATCAGTGGTAGCCAGGGCATTACTCGAATCGGTTTTACGAATCCACTGTACCTGACCACTGTTAAAACTGTTTTTCGCGATCAATGTAGTATTAAAAAATTGCTGAACCACACTTACCCATTGGATGGGTTTCTCAAATATTCGCTCACTCTTTGCAGAGATATAATCAAATTCATTGCCTTCAGAAAAACAAATATTAGACATCTGACGCTCATACTCAGCCGTTTTTTCCAGTTGAAAAGTTTCGGCCTTCCATTGTACATTAAGTACTCCCTGGCTCAATAATTTATCCGCACCTGTTATACCCAGGTTCCAATCAATCATATACGCATCTGGCTTAATAATGTATTGGTGTGTGATTTGCTGCCCACCGGAGGCAGTTAAAGTAAAACCAATAACCTGTGTGCCATCAGCCTGTAATACAGGTGGCAAGGCTGTAAAGAATAAATTAGTTGTTTGCGAAGACTGATTGGCTGATGTATTGACACTATAGCCTAACTGGTCTTTTTCAGACAATATAACCGGCTTGCCATTAACTGCTGACTTATAATTTTTAAGTTCAACACTTTTAATGCGGGCACCTTTGCTGGTGAAAGTTATTTTCATAACCTTATTCTCCACTGAAAGCAGTTGTTCTGTACCATTGGCGGCTGTAGTAAAATCTCCGGCGGTTGAAACCCTCACGGCCGAATCTCTTTTTAAGGAGTCTATTCTTGCCGTAACTGTATCCTGTGGTTTTATATTGGCAGCGCTTACCCTGCGCAAAGAATCTTCCTGTCTTTGTTTAACAACGAGTAACTCATTTTGCTGTTTATTACTGTACCAGAAATAAAGGAAAAACAGAAGTCCCAATAACACAAAACCTATGACCGTATTCTTATCCGTCTTCATAAAAGATTTTATTGAGCGGCAAAGGTAGTATTTGGAACGAAGATTGAGGCCTGAAAAGCGGAAGACGTTAAAATAGCCCTAAATCGTCCTTTTCATCAGAAAATACCGGATTTCCCCCGTTTTCTTACCGTTCCCCTCCCCAACCAACTGACCAATTGTACAATTGACCGTAAGCGCTATTCGATAGTTGGAATAACAGTTTCAGGAAAATGGGCCTTTGTTACTCTGGCCTGAACCTATTTTTTCAGCATGGTGGCAGAGAGTCTGTTTGTGGCAGTTTTGCCGGATGTTTGCCGGTATTCAGATACAAAGTATTCCATAACATTTTTCTGTTCCGGATCACTTTATATTCTATGTACTTTTTCAGAAAAACATTCCGTAAAACGGCTGATGCCTGAATAAAAGGAATCTGATAGGTTTCAAGCATTTCCTTTTCTATTTTTTCGGCAGTTATATGAAAAATATTTGTCATCGAAAAGAAATCATTCTTCAGGCTATCCATCATCTTCTCATCCTGGTAATATTCGTCAATGACAGCTACTAAACAAACAGGAAGATCTTGCTGAATGTGAACATCCAAACAATTTACCAGGTTCTTCCATGCATACAAAAATTGATATAATAAAATTTTATTCCCGGATGAATTAAACCCGGTAAATACACTTTCCCAGTAAACCGATGGTATTGACTGACCCTGCAGATAAGCCTGCAGATTTTCTTCAAATATGGCCTCAAATTTCACCACTATCCTTGCCACAAATACCGGATAAACAAACCTCTTTTGTTTTATATAATCCAACTGCTGTTCTGTAACCAAAACATACGCTTTACAGAACCAGTACAAACAATTTTTCTGTTTGGCATTACTAAATGCCTGCAATCTTTTCTGCTGGTACAATAAAATACTTTCTGCCAATAAAATAGCCCCGTTAATATCCATATTCTATGAAAACAACCTATAAACAAAGTGTACCCTATTATTCCTGAACCACCATCCGCTTCACAATATACTTCACTATTCAATATCCGATATTCCCTACCTGATAATTTTTTGCTCAGATCAACGCGTCTTTCAGGGAAGAGGCCTTCATCGACCCTTTTGCATCATTGTATTTTTTAGCAGCATCAATAAAGCTTACAAACAAGGGTGCGGGTCTTTCAACGGTACTCTTCAGTTCAGGGTGATATTGTACCCCGATAAAAAAAGGATGCAGGGGAATCTCTATTATTTCCACGAGCCCTGTTTCGGGGTTTCTGCCACTGGCTATCATACCATTTGATTCAAACTGAGTAAGGTAACCATCATTAAATTCATAACGGTGGCGGTGCCTTTCTGTGATCAGTGTTTCGCCATAAATACGCTGGGCAAGACTTCCTTCTTTAATTTCGCACGGATAGGCGCCCAGTCGCATGGTTCCACCTTTCATCGTAATTTTCTTCTGCTCCTCCATCATGTTTATTACCGCATGGGTAGTTGTCTGATCCATTTCGGTAGAGTGTGCATCTTTCAATCCCAAAACATTCCGGGCAAATTCAATCACGGCCATCTGCATACCCAAACAAATGCCGAAGAATGGCAATCCCCTTTCCCGGGCATACTGAACAGCAACGATTTTTCCTTCTATGCCCCGATGACCAAAACCTGGCGCCACCAGTAAGCCATCCAGTCCGTCTAATTTTTCGGCTACATTTTCCTGGGTAATAAATTCGCTGTGTACATTAACCACCTGCACTTTCACTTCATTAATAGCACCCGCATGTATAAAACTTTCCAGGATAGATTTATAAGCATCCTGTAATTCAATATATTTACCAATAAGGCCTATCGTTACTTTACTGCGTGGATATTTGAGCTTATCTAAAAAGATTTTCCATTTATCCAGATTGGGTTCACCATAATCAGTAATATTCATTTTACGCAGGCAGATCAGGTCAAGCTTTTCACGAAGCATCAACAGAGGCACTTCATAAATGGTAGCGGCATCCATCGCTTCAATAACCGCTTCCTGTTTTACATTACAGAACAGGGCAATCTTCCTTTTGATATCATTATTCAAAGGCTCTTCCGTTCTGCACACAATAATATCAGGATGTACCCCGTTTTCGCTCAGCATCTTAACACTGTGCTGGGTAGGCTTGGTCTTTAACTCTTTGGCTGCCTTCAAATAAGGAATTAAAGTCAGATGTACCACCATCAAATCTTCTTCCGGCAGTTCCCATTGTAACTGGCGTACGGCTTCAATAAAAGGCAGACTTTCGATATCCCCTACCGTACCTCCTATCTCGGTTAGAATAACATCGTATGTATTGTCTGCTCCCAGCAACAGCATTCTTCTTTTGATCTCATCTGTAATATGCGGTACTACCTGAACGGTCTTCCCCAAAAAATCGCCTGCCCTTTCTTTATTGATCACTGTTTGATAAATACGGCCAGTGGTTACATTATTAGCCTGAGAAGTATAAATATTCAAAAATCTTTCATAATGGCCGAGGTCGAGGTCTGTTTCAGCACCGTCTTCTGTTACGTAACATTCACCATGTTCATAGGGGTTAAGAGTGCCCGGATCCACATTGATATAGGGATCAAATTTCTGGATGGTAACACGCAACCCCCTTGCCTGCAGCAACTTGGCAAGCGAAGCGGCAATAATTCCTTTTCCAAGACTGCTTGTCACACCACCTGTAACAAAAATAAATTTGGCCATAATATATCCGGTTGATCGTTTAATGGTTGACGGCTTGTTACCGGGCCTTCCCGGAATGGTATACCTTACTCCTTTTCGCTAAATAATTAAAAGCCAAAAACAGCAAACTGCTATTGTGCCTGAACTATTCAAAATAAATGACCTTGGAAAAACAGTGAAGAAAATCTTCTGAGGTCGTACAAACCTACTGTAAAAAAATCGACTAAAAAAACAAGCTGCCAAACAAATTTTCAGACGGCTCAAAGTGTTAATTTGTAGTGCAAATCTTTATCCTGAAAAAACCGATCACATATCATCCACGATTTTTTTATAACTGGTGATGATCCCTTTAATCAGGGAGGAACTGAACCCCTGGTGCTCCATTTCATTTAAACCGGCTATGGTACAGCCTTTGGGTGTAGTTACTTTGTCTATTTCCTGTTCCGGATGTGTATTTTTTTGTAATAATAATTCAGCGGCACCTTTCACAGTTTGTGCGGCAATCAGGGAAGCGGTTGCGGCACTAAAACCAATTTCAATCCCACCCTGGATATTGGCCCTGATATAACGCATGGCATAAGCGGTACCACAGGCGCCCAGCACCGTAGCGGCATCCATTAATTTTTCTTCAATGAAAACAGACCTTCCTAATTGATTAAACAGATCAGTTACATAGGCAAGCTGTGCTTCAGTTGCCTGGTGTGCGCAAACGCAGGTCATACTTTCCCGGATAGCAATTGCGGTATTGGGCATGGCTCTGAATATGGCGAACCTGTTACCTACCACTTCCTGTATATCTTTTATCCAAATACCCGTTACAACACTAATCAAAGCATGTTTTGAAGGATCCAGACAGGGCTGTATAGCAGATAGTACCTCTTTTATCTGAAAAGGTTTTACCGCCAGCACAATCCAATCGGCATCTTTTACGGCTTTTTCATTATCACTGGTAACCAGTACCCCTTTTTCCTTGAGTGATGTAAGGGAACTTACATTTCTTTTAGTAACGGTAAGATATTCAGGTAGAATAAATCCGCTGCTCACCAAACCTTCTGCCATGGATGCCCCCAGGTTACCCCCGCCAATGATGGCTAATTTTTTACTCATAATTTTCGCTTTGCCGGTAATGATATTCACGAACCTTTGCGGATGGTTCATGAGCTTAAAGATAATTTAATGTTTGCAGATAGTTTCGAACATAATCATCTACCCCTTCTTCAAGAGAATAAAATGCCTTTGGATAACCCGCCTCCACCAGC
>CAYHTC010000078.1:0-10171 GCA_964359445.1 uncultured Sediminibacterium sp.
GATCATCAATGAGTTTTACGATCATCCCATTGAGCAGGCTATTTTGTTGAAAGAGCGGCTGAAGGAGAAGCCACATTCAAACCACTGAACACTATACCTGTTTATGATTCTAAAGGTGCAGGATTTGATGGCCCAACCAATGGTTCTTTTGACGATGATTCATTGACCAACTACCAATGGTACCGCTACCGCTTTTATGGCAATACTGCTTTCGGAGAAAAAGTGTTGTTCGCTGAAGTGAAAGGGATGCCGAGAGACCTTACTCCGCCGGAGGCGCCAATCCTCAGACAGCCTAAACACACAAAACCAAAAGAAGTATTGGTTGAATGGGATATTTATGGCAACATCAGCGATCTGAAGGGCTTTATTGTTTCACGCTCTGGTAAGGATACCGGAAATTTCCAGATACTTCACAAGGTATTATTGCCAAATAAAACAAGAAGCTATATTGATACCGGCTTCAACACACAGGAGAATAATTACTACACGGTATATGCAATTGATACAGCCGGAAATTTAAGTTCATCTTATCCCGGCTATGTTGCATTGATTGATAGCATACCGCCGGCAAAACCACAAATATTATCAGCCATCATAGATTCATCAGGCATTGTTACTTTAACTGTAAAACCGGGAAAAGAAAAAGATTTGAAGGGTTATAGACTTTTTAAAGCCAATAGTGCGGAGCATGAACTTTCAGTGATAGAAGAAGCCTTTAAAAAAGACAAAACAGATACCACTGCCATTAAGATAGTATTCACTGATACTGTTGTCCTTAACTCCTTAACAGCACAAATTTATTACCGGGTAAAAGCGCTGGATTTTAATTACAATCAATCGCAGTTTTCTGAGATAGCTATCGTTAAAAAGCCTGATACCATTCCTCCGGTAACACCTGTGTTCACCAACATTATTGTAAAAGAAATGCAGGTGGAATTATATTTTGCACCCAGTGAAAGCATTGATGTGAAAGAACAGGTCATTTACCGCAAAACGGATATTGCTGCTGACTGGAATATTTTATTAAGATTGACCCCAACTCAAAAACAGGTTATAGATACAAATGTAAAATCAGGTAATACCTATTATTATACTATCAGGGCAATGGATGAAAGCAACCTGTATTCTGATTATGCCCATACGGTATATGGCAAACCCTTTGATAACGGTATAAGGCCACCCGTAACAAATGTAACTGCAAGCCTGCAAAACAAAAAAGCCGTGCTTACATGGGACTATCCCCCCATGAATAAAGAAGTATTTTTTGTCATCTATAAAAAAAACGCAAAAGGCGAATTACAGCAATATGCCAGGGTTACTGAAAAAGTATTTACTGATAAAACTACCAACAAAGAAAACGTGTATGCCATTAAAGCATTAACGGCAGATGGAGGCCAATCACCGCTAAGTGCATTGATTACACAAAAAGCAGAATGAAGGGTTTACTAATAAAAAAAGTTAAATATATATGCGCAAGAGGATACAAATAATAATTTGTTTTGGAGTACTGTTTTGCACCAATAATGGTATAGCGCAGGACAGTACCGGAAAGAAACTGCCATTAAAGATTACCGGCACCATGGGCATTACCTATGAAGGCTATGGCCTGAATGTTAAACCAACCGGCAGTAATATTTACACACCCCGCCGCCCATGGAACCAGGTGCGTTTTCTTTTTGCACCAATTCTTCAGTTTGGTAATAAATTCAGCCTTCCGCTCAATTTTAATTTTGCTTCTATGGCCACCAATTTTGCCGGTCCTTATGCAGGACTCAAAAACCAGAGTATTGGACAATGGCTTACCAATCCTATGAATAACTTTAGCGTCAATCCTGCATACAAGTGGGCGGAATTATTATTGGGCACACAATATCTGAAGTACAGCGATTTAAGTACCGGCGATATAGGTATTTTTGGGGCAGGTTTTAATCTTCATCCCGGTAAATTTATGTTCAAGTTTTTTACAGGAACCTCGCAACAGGGTATTAACTACGCGGCTGCACCACCGCCAGGAATAACAGGGGCATTTAAAAGAACTCATTACATGTTTCAGATAGGAGCAGAAGTTGAAGGCAGCCATAAAGTTGCCTTTAATTTTTCTAAAGGAAAAGATGCGGTGACCTCAGTTACCGCACCGCCACTTACCATCAAACCTCAGGAAGGGTTTAATACGAGCTTTATACTTGATAAATACTTTAAAAAAGGATGGTTTATTAACCTGGAATCCGCACTTAGTTTTTTTACCAGGGATTTGACTCAGCCATTGATACCGGGGGCCGATAATTTATCATTCAAACCCTTCATTGCAGCAAGAACATCTACCACGAAAGACTTTGCAGGACAAATGAGCGTTGGAAAAAAGTCGCCAAATATAGACATCAGTTATGCTACCAAATACATTGGAGCCGGCTATCAAACAACCGGTTTCCCTTTTATGCAGCCGGATCATTGGGATAATACTATCAACACCCGTTTCAATGGATGGAAAAATAAAATAAATATTACGGCCAGTATGGGCCAACGTGTAAACAATATTAGTAATACTGTATTAAGGGCCAGCCAGTTCCTTGGTAACCTCAACTGGTTTACACAATTCAACGACCGTTTTAGCCTGAATATTAACTATAACAATTTTGGTTTTCAAACAGCCAGCGGCTTAAACCCTTTTGGTATTAAAAATGTAAGTAATGATTTGGGTATAAGCCCAACGTATACCTGGACAACCGCCACTATGACACATCTTTTAACTGTAAGCTATAATTACAGTAAGTACGATGAACGGGATGTAATAACCGGTGTCACAACCGGTAATAACACACATACGACATTGCTTACGTATGTACCGGTTTTTTTTAATAAAGACGTAACACCCGACTTTAGTGTACTTTACTTTAAAAATACCATGCCTGCGTTTAAGAATACATTTATTACCCTAAGCGGCAGCCTGGGCATGCCGGTGGCTAAAAAGAAAATTCAGCTTAGGGGACAACTACAATATACCATTGGTAAACTCAATACATATACTGCTAACAATAACCTGGTTGCTTCCTGTAATATTGACTGGAAGATAAATAAAAAATTAAGCTGGAATAGCTTCCTGTCTACTAACTATTTCAGATATGGTAATGAACTGGGCTCAATACCCTTGATAGGTGCTAATTATCTGGAAAGTTCAGTAAGAACGGGATTACAATACAAATTTTAAATATAACAGGCAATGCAACCATTTCATCGTTGCCTGAAAAAACAGTACACATGAAAAAAAATATCTCCCTTTTCGTTTTTTTGATAGTTACGTTTACAGCTAATGCACAATTAAACACGGTACTGAATATACAACCCGCCCCAACAGCCGTTTTGAGTGAATGGTCAGGGAAAAATGCTATTATAACCTTTATTGTAACCAAAATAGATTCTATACCACAACAGGCCATTTTTAAAACGGAAATGAAACTGATAGACGGAACGGTTATTGGGGTAACGGATATCACCAAAGCAGTACCCATAATACTTACCAAAGGTACCCGGGTTTATTTTAGCAAAGATGTGATGCCTTTGGGAATTATGAATTTTACCGGTAAATACAAAACAATATTAGACCGAACAGGAAAACTACCTGCAGATAATTACCAGTTATGTATTCAACTGTTAGGCCAGGGCGCCGCAGGTTTTCAACCTTTAGTGGCTGCCAAATGTAAAATTTTTAATATGGCTGCATTACAATTACCTATCCTGGTCATGCCTGCCAATAATGCTGTTTTAAATAAACTGTCTGCACAAACTGCCATTACTTTCAGATGGACGCCTTTAATTCCTCAAACACAAAACCTGCCTACTTACCGGCTACAGGTTTTTGAAGTATTAGCCAACCAGCAACCGGTGCAGGCATTACGCAGTAACCAACCCTTGCTTGATGTTTCTGTAAAAGCGATTACCCAATATATATGGCGGCCAGGTTTGGTGTTCAATGCAACGGATTCACTGCCCGTTAAGTTTATATGGACGCTTCAAACATTAGATGATACCGGGCTACCTGTTATACAAACAGATGGCAACGGCGAAAGCCGAAGTGAACCCTTTCTATTTACCATTGAAGCAACCAAGCATAATGTTAATTAAAAAAGCATTTACTATTTTGTAGTAAATGCTTTTTTACCATAATCCTATACCTCTGTAATTATTAATTATTAATTATTTCAACTCCCACACCAATGCACTCGCCCCCAAAATCGCTGCATCAGATTCTTTTAAATGACTCACCAGTATTTTCACTTTATGCTGGAAAACCTGTATCAGGTTGGCTTCCATATGTTCCCTGGTAGGTTTTAAAATCAAATCACCGGCTTTGGTTAAACCACCAAATAAAATGATGGCTTCCGGACTGGAGAACATCACAAAATTAGCCAGTGCCATACCCAGGATTTTTCCGGTGTATTCAAAAATTTCCTTAGCTAATTCATCACCTTCCACGGCTGCTTCATATACTTTTTTTGAGTCGAGATCTTCTTTGGCAATTTTTCTGAGCAGGCTGGGTGTTTTGCTTTGTGAAAGTAATTCGAGTGCTGTTAAACGAAGGCCCGTTGCAGAAGCATAGCTTTCCAGTGACCCCCTCTTACCAGTGCCATCATGCATTCTTCCGTCCGGAATAATTATCGTGTGGCCTAACTCACCGGCAAAGCCATCATGGCCATAAATTAATTTACCATTGGCCACAATACCACTACCCACACCCGTACCGAGGGCAATCAGGATAAAATCCTTCATGCCCTTTGCTGCACCATACATCATTTCACCAAGGGCTGCTGCATTGGCATCATTGGTGAGTACAACAGGTAATTTGAATTTATCCTCTACCATTTTGGCAAGAGGCAAAATACCCTTCCATGGAAGATTAGGTGCATACTCAACAGTGCCGGTATAATAGTTACCATTGGGAGCGCCAAGGCCAATACCTTTCATTCTGCCTAAACCTCCGGCCTGTTCAATCATCGGAATAAGGTTGGTATGCAACTCATCAATAAAACTTTCTACTTCTTTGTGTTTTTTGGTCGACATCTCACTTGAAAATAACAGGTTGCCGAGCCTGTCAACGATGCCGAATTTTGTTCCTGTTCCGCCGATATCTATCCCAACGGCTAACTGTTCTAAACTGGGTTTTGTTCTTGCCACGTTAGTTAAATTTTCCTGGTCTGCCATGATCAAATAAATTATTTTGCAAAATTAGTGTCCGCTACTCAATTGTTCATCAAAATCCAAACCCTGTGAATGCAATACGCTTTTTAATTTCAATGCAAGCAGGACTAATAGTGCAAAACCACCCGCCGCCACCAAATAGGAGTTGTGCATGCCTATGGAAGCATTGTCGCCAATGGCACCTTGTAAAGGTGGTATAACTGCCCCACCCAGGATCATCATAATTAAAAATGCAGAACCCTGGCTGGTATATTTTCCTAATCCACCCACACCCAGAGAAAAGATACAGGGCCACATAACAGAACAGCATAAGCCGCCGGCCATAAAAGCATATACAGAAATAATGCCGTTTGTAAATACCCCTATCAGCATGGCAATGGTAGCCAGTGTGGATACGGCAACTAATGTTTTCACAGGCTTTTCCTGACCAAAAAAGAAAGCAGTAATGGCAATCGCTATCCATATAGCATAACCATAAAGGTCGGTAATATCATTGCCATATATCTTACTAACGCCCAGTACCACTGCAAAAGCGATAAAAGGCACTATCACCATCATGATTTTTTTCGTAATGCCTTTCAAATTAAAAACACTAATGGCGCCTGTCCACCGGCCAATCATTAAACTGCCCCAGTATAAAGAAACGTATTTGGATATCTTGCTTTCATCAAGTCCCAGATCTGTTAAATACCCCGGTGTTTTTAAAAGGGCACCAAAATTATTATCAATGGTTACTTCCACACCTACATAAACAAATATTCCGATCATTCCATAAACAAGCTGTTGGTATTTCATGGCGCCCCAGCCTTCACTATTTTTAATAGCGCTGTTATTCGAGTAAAACAACACTGCTACCACCGAAACTATGGTCATTAGCAGCAGCGTAAGTTTGGGTACATCTGTTAATTGTCCCACAACAATGATGGCGCCAATCAGTAATGTCATTACCAGTAAAGAGGCTGCGGCTTTATTAGCTTTCTCAAATTTTTCATCATTCTTGCCTTCAGGCAGTTTTGAGAAGAAGAAGAAGATGGCCACTACGGCAAAAACACCGGCAACAATCAGATACAATACATTGATATTGGTAACTGTAACAACCGCATTCTTACTGTCGGCAGTGCCAAACAAAAAGAAGCTTACAATTAATGGTCCGAGTGTGGTACCTAATGAATTGATACTACCCCCCAGGTTAAGTCTGTGCGAACCCGTTGAGGGGTCACCCAGTACGATGGCAAAAGGCTGGGCAGCCGTTTGCTGTAATGAGAAGCCAAGTGCAACAATAAAAAATGAAGCAAGTATGGCAGGAAAAGAATTGGCATTGGCAGAAGGTATAATCAGTAATGCGCCTACTACTGAAATCAATAATCCATAAATAATACCTCTCTTGTAGCCTATCTTGTTTAAGATATCATAGCCCAATATGTTGGAACTGATAAACAGAAACAGAGAGCCGATAAAATAGGCCCCATAAAAAGCGGAACCGATCAGTTGCGACTCAAATTGGTTCAGGTTGAAATGGGTTTTACAAAATGGGATAAAAATGCTGTTGGAGGCAGCAATAAATCCCCAGAAGAAAAAAACAATGACCAGCGTAGCAAGTGCGCCGGTGTTAGTAGGTTGTTTGGCTTGGTTCATAACAATCGTTTATTTTGGGTATGGGGTGTAAAATAAAGAATTTAAGGAATCAAAAATTTTAAAAACAGAATTTGGTAGCATGATTTTAGTTCCTAACTTGAAAAAATCTTTTAAAAGGAGTTTGATGGAGATTATTCATGTAAGTGCCGAGTGCTATCCCGTTGCCAAAGCGGGCGGTTTAGGCGATGTGGTGGGTGCTCTGCCCAAATACCAGGTAAAAGCCGGTCATATTGCCAAAGTGGTGATGCCGATGTACCGAACCAAATTTCTGTATGCGAATGAGTGGACAGTCGATTTTAAGGGCTCATCCAATTTAGGAAACTGGTTCTTCGACTATACAGTTATTAAAGAAAGTAGTAATAAGCTGGGTTTCGACCTTTTCCTGATTGATATCAATGGTTTGCTGGACAGGCAGAAGATATATGGATATGATGATGATGCAGAAAGGTTCACCGCCTTCCAGATAGCGCTGGTTAACTGGATGAGTAGCTGGGAACACCAACCGGATGTGGTACACTGCCACGACCATCATACGGGTCTTGTTCCTTTTATGATGCAGTATTGCTATGATTATAACCGCCTGAAAAATATTCCCACTGTTTTTACTATTCATAATGCGCAATACCAGGGTTGGATGGGTTGGGATAAAAGCCGCTATATACCCAGATGGGATCTTTGGAAAAGGGGCATGCTGGAATGGGCCGATAATATCAATCCGCTGGCTTCGGCTGTAAAATGTGCCGGTAAAGTAACTACGGTTAGCCGGAGTTATATGGATGAGTTAAGATTTAACTCCAATGGGATGGAAAAATTATTCGAATACGAAAAAGGAAAATGCTCAGGTATTCTTAATGGTATCGATAATGAAGTATGGGACCCCGAAACAGATAAATACCTCACAGAACATTTTGATGTGGATACTGTGACAGAAGGAAAACAAAAGAATAAGGAAGATTTATGCCTTCAGTTTGGATTGGATCCGGAAAAACCACTGTTCGTTTTTATTGGAAGACTGGTAGGCGAAAAAGCGGCGGATATTTTACCGGATGCCATTAAATTATCTATACATAACACAAAGGGTGAAGCCGGTTTTTTGGTATTGGGAAGTGGTGAAACCCGGGTGGAATGGGAGTTTCAGCAAATGGTGGAGCCCTATAAAGGAATTTTTAATACCGTTATAGGGTATGATGAAACTTTAAGTCATAAAATGTATGCAGGCGCCGATTTTTTACTGATGCCCAGCCGGGTGGAACCCTGTGGCTTAAACCAAATGTATGCCATGCGTTATGGAACGGTGCCCATAGTAAGAAGTACCGGTGGTTTACAGGATACCGTTGTGGATATGGGCGATCCCGATGGTTTCGGCATACGGTTTAATAATGCCGACATATTTGATGTGGATTACTCCATTGGCCGTGCCTTGTCTGTTTATGCTGATAAAGCGTATATGAAAAAAATGCGTATGTACATGATGCGGATAGACCATAGCTGGGAAAGCACCGTGGACCAGTACACCCGCTTGTATGAAAGTTTACAATAATTTGATAAATGTTTTGTAACATTAATCTGGAAATTCGGTCATTCAAATCCGAAAAAAGTAAGCTATAAAAATATAAATTGCCCATATGAAGAGTCTTTCTAAATCTGTTGTAGCAGTAATTTTGGGTGGAGGAGCCGGTAGCCGTTTATATCCGCTAACTGTTAGCCGGTCAAAGCCTGCCGTACCTATTGCCGGTAAATACCGGTTGGTAGATATACCCATCAGTAACTGTATTAACAGTACCATCAACCGGATGTTCGTACTTACCCAGTTTAATTCGGCATCTTTGAACAAACATATCAAAAACACTTATCACTTTAGCGCATTCAGTACCGGGTTTGTAGATATTCTTGCGGCAGAACAAACACCTGATAATCCGGGTTGGTTTCAGGGTACTGCCGATGCGGTCAGACAATCTTTACGTCATATTTCCAATCTGGAGTTTGAGTATATCCTTATTTTAAGTGGCGACCAATTGTACCAGATGGATTTTAGTGAAATGATGCAGGAGCATGTCGCTAAAGGTTCAGATATCTCTATCGCAACCATTCCGGTTGATGACCGTGACGCACCTGAATTCGGAATATTGAAAACAGATGATAAAAATTATATCACCTCATTTACCGAGAAACCCCAAAAAGATATTTTACATGAATGGACAAGTGATACAGGCACCGACATGCAAAAAGAAGGGAGAAATTACCTGGCTTCCATGGGTATTTATATTTTCAGTAAACAGGTCTTATATGATCTGTTGAATACGGCCCATCCCGCCGCCACAGATTTTGGTAAAGAAATAATACCTGGTTCAATTGCTCATTATAAAGTAATCAGTTTTCAATATGATGGTTACTGGACCGATATCGGGAATATCCATTCGTTCTATGAAGCCAATCTTGCTTTAACCCAGGAAGTTCCGCCTTTTAATTTATTTGATAATAATAAAACTGTATACAGCCGTGCCAGGATGTTGCCACCTGCTAAAATCAGTGGCACCACACTCGAAAAAACAATCATTGCCGAGGGCTCGATCATTCATGCAAGCCGTATAGAACAAAGCGTGGTGGGCATCCGTGCCAGGATTGGTCATGGCACCACCATCGTAAGTTCCTATATTATGGGTAATGATTTTTATGAGACCATTGAAGAAATGGAACTGAATAAAACCAACAATTTACCCAGGATAGGTATTGGTGAGCGATGCTATATCAAGGATGCCATTATTGATAAGAATTGCCGTATCGGGAATGACGTTCGCATCAATGGCGGCAGGCATTTACTTAATACAGATCATGCTTTATACACAGTAAAAGATGGCATAGTGGTGGTAAAAAAGACGGCTATTTTGCCTGATGGATTTGTGATCTGAGGCAACTGATAGCTAAAGCCATACCGCTTTTAAAAACTAATTGGTAAAACATCCTCAACAGGATGTTTTTTTACTGTATTTTAGAGTACGTGTAATTTATACATATTCATTGCTTTAAACGATTGCTATGTCTTCATCCATCCCCCTGCCAGCAACTGCCGGTACTGTTGCCAAGCCAAGGTTAAGCCTTGCGCAAATTTTTTTTATGAGTTTTGGATTTCTTGGTATCCAGTTCGGATTTGCCTTGCAGAATGGGAATACCAGTCGTATCCTCAGATCATTTGGTGCAGATGTTGAACAGTTACCCATGTTCTGGATAGTGGCGCCCCTGGTTGGAATGATTGTACAACCACTCATAGGCCATTATAGCGACAGGACCTGGAATCGCCTGGGTCGCCGTAAGCCCTATTTTTTAGCCGGGGCATTGTTGTCTT
>CAYHTC010000079.1:0-9883 GCA_964359445.1 uncultured Sediminibacterium sp.
AGGAGATTCGCTTACCAGATTATCGCACTGGCAATAGATACCCGTTGTACCACCCTGTGTTCGATCCGCATCGGGTAACCCTGTAACTGAAGGAATATCTGAGTGTTTGGCAACAAAATTATGCAGGGTTCGCTTTGGGGTAATCCCAAATGCAAACAGCAGCATAAAAAATCCGGCTAATCCACTTCGTATGAGTGATCCTCTGACCAATAAATAATTGTTACGTTGTTGCAAACATACCATTTTTTTTATTCAACCGGATGCTGCTCATCAAATTTTGAGGATTCTTTACCAGTCAATGTTTGAAGAAAAAGAGCTCATGGCATTTTGAGCATACTACGCACCTGTTGGGTGGCCATATTCTGCAAACGGGCATAATAGACGCCTGGTGGAAGCAATCTACTTTCAAAAATAACCGAATAGGTACCCGCTGTATATTCCTTATCGGCGAGAGTGGCGATTACCCTACCTATCGTGTCGATGATTTGAATAAGCGTATGCCCTCCTTCTGTTTTAAAAGTTATCACAGTTGAACTGGTAAAAGGATTGGGATAATTACTTACCAGGAGCTCCCCCGACAGATTGATGGGTTTTTTACATCCACTGGCATTCACTAATGGCAAAACCTGAAAATTTTTCAGCATGATCTGTTGCAGATCTCCCTCATTTACACATAACCAATTGGATAAAATGGTTGCATAAATACTTCTGAAATCATATTGAAAAGGGAGGTTATCATTTACAGTTGCATTTGCCGGAATAGCTGGTGTATCACCCAAAACGCCTCCCATCACATTCTTACCAAAAACAAAAAGTGGTGCAGCCGCCCCATGATCTGTTCCAACACTTCCATTACTCTTAATTCTTCTTCCAAATTCCGAGAAAGTCATACCCACTACTCTGTCATCCACACCTAAAAATTGCAAGTCATCCTGAAAAGCCTTAATTGCATCACTAACATTTTGCAGTAGTTTGGCATGGGCGCCTGTTACGGTATCGGTGCTGTTTACCTGACCCGAATGCGTATCGAACCCCCCGTAATTAACCATGTAAATCCTGGTTTGAAGCCCTCCCCCGATCAGGCGCGCAACAATCTTTAACTGGTCGCCCAGTGAATTGTTTGTGGGATAGCTTACCTGCTGTACCGTTTGAATAGCTGCTGCTTTGATTACCGTTCCATATTGCTGTGTTTGCTCAGCAACCGTTCTGATATAAGTTAGTTCTTTACCTGCCGGTGTATCCGGCGCGGGATCCTGTATTCCATTTATTAAATTATAAAAATTACTGGTGTTGCTGATACTCATACCCATACTAACAGCCGGTCCCTGAACAGTTAAAGAGGTAGCCGATCCTATTTGTATAGCCAAAGGATCTTTCATGGTGGCATTTGGATAACCATTGGGAAAATTGGGGTATTCATAATTTAGATAACGCCCTGCCCAGCCACTGTTAACAACTTTGTTACTGTCGCTCGCGCTCATCCAGATGTCCGTAGCCCTGAAATGTGAATAGCTGGGCTGAGGATAGCCAACTGATTGTACTACTTTCAACATTCCTTTATTATACATTGCATGTAAACCGGTCATGGAAGGATGCAGACCTGCTTTACCATTCAGTTGTAACACTTTATTTTCAGGGATATAAATGTTGGGTCTTGCATTTACATAATTGCTGAAATTTTCTATCGGCACTATCATATTCAATCCGTCATTCCCACCATTCAACTGTATGATCACAAAAACATGGTCTGTTTCTGTTACAGGCAACAGCAATGACTGCATAATAGAAGATCCGGCACTGAATGCCTTGAAAGAAAAGCCTCCTACCAAAGATGGCAGGATTACGCCGGCAGGTAATGTATTGCGTAAAAAATCTCTTCTTTTCATCATTCGGTTTTAAGCTAATTGATACTCAGACAGATCCATGAAATATTTGATAAGGTCCCGCAACCTGTTTTTAACTGTTGCCGTATTAGTCATATCGCCCGGAGTGCTTACATATAAATTCCAGGCATCTGTCCAATAATGATCAAGAGACTGGCCACCCAGTAATATATCGGTCTTGAGTTGATTTTTGGATGCAGGGGAAATATCAATCCGGTAGATGGCTTTCAGCAAATCATCTATCAACCTGTTGGGGTCGCCCGGATTGGACAATGTTTTCGCAAAGGATGCCGCGTCTATCTGTAATTTTTTCCCGTTAAACGTATACCCATTCACTATCATAGTATCAGTGAACTGGTTACGCTTAGGTAATGTATCGCTGTTAATCCAGATTTCATAAAACTGTGGCTCCTGATAATATGCCTTCCATCCACTTACATCCGGCGGATCACCAATGCTTTGCTGCATATTGGATGTCCAGTTCACCAGGTAATGATACATGCCGTAATTGGTCAGGTAATCGCTTGCAGGCTGAAGCGGAACTTCAAATTCCCTGCATAAGCCAACTACTAAATCAACCGGACTCTTTATCTGGCAACCCTTTGCCAATATGTCGAAAAAGTGTTCGCTCTTTAATAAAGTATCCAGTACCGGTTTGATCTCATAATTATTCGTACGAAAAATAGCTGCCAGGGGAGCAATAATGGTTGATTCAACTGTATCATCTATATCATAATAAACAAACCAACGGTAGATACGCCTGCAGATATATTTGGCAACTTCCTGCGTAGCAAATATCATATCCAGCATAGCATCCAGCTCTTTATCTCCCCCTGTTGAACCCGTTTGGCCCTGAACGATGGTATTATTGTAAAAAGCAGAAAACTGTTTGTTCCCCGTATCATGTCGCTTCTCATCAAAATAAGAGGAAATATTTGCCTGATCATTTCTCCATCCGGTTAATACCCTTGCTGAGGCCATCACATCTGCTTCCGTATAGAGTGATGCGGAACCTTTACCACAACAAAATAACTCCTGCAATTCACGCCCGTAATTTTCATCCGGGGCCTTAGCTGTATTGTGTTCCCCGTTCAGGTATACCAACATGGCCGGATCGATGGTAACCGCCCTTGTTAATGCTTTAAAATTACCCAGCGCATAAGTACGTAATAATAAATGATGCTTATAAACATATTGGGCATTATTGATAGTAATGGTTTCAGTAGCAAAATGATTATGCCAGAAAAGTATCATTTTTTCACGGATACTCCTGTCCTGGTTAATCATAACCCCCATCCACCATTTTTTAAAAGAAGCCCTTCTCAAAGAATTAACCGTTCCATCTGTATTGGGGTCCAACACCCAGGTAGCGCCCTGACTGATATTGCTATCGGTAACGGTTGCAGTAGCAGGAGTGGTATATTCTTTTACAGGAGGATCAGGAAGCCCTGCTATTGGATTCAGTATCTCATCAACAGACTGAAGAAAAGTTTTAGATACAAAATAATCGACATCTGCCTTTCGGGCGCCAAACATCGTTCTTTTGAGTAAGTGGATTACTTCATTCCCGGTCCAGGCCCCCGTATACAAGTCAAGACCACCAGCAGGAGGAGGTGGTGCGGATACCACCACCCCTTCCTTAGGAACAGCGGGGATACTGGATGATAAAAAAGCCCTACTATCCATCATTACTAAGGTTATCTGGTTAACAAATGATACGTTTATTTTAGCTTTTGCTGCCTCATCAGTTGCAAAAGAGAACAAAATATTTTAAAAAAGGCTACTTATCCGGTTAAATAAATTAAATTTCTCTAATTGTAATTCATCATTAGAAACTCTAAAATGTCTTATATTTATGGTAAACATTACCTCTTCATGACGGAACAAGCCATTATTACAGGCTGTTTACATAATGACGCATCAGCACAGCGTGAGTTGTACAACCGCTATAGCCCTAAAATGCTTAGCGTTTGCTACCGCTTCGGGCAGAGCCGCGAGGATGCAGAGGATATGCTACAGGAGGGGTTCATCAAAATTTTTACCCAGATACATACTTTTCAGAATAAGGGTGCCTTTGAAGGATGGATAAGGCGGATTATTGTGCATACCTGTATCAACTTTTTGAAGAAGTATAAGAAATTCAACGAAAGTGTTGATCTGGCTTATGCTACCTATATCCAGGTTAAGGAGGAAACGGTGCCATCTATCATGCAGGCCAGGCAAATTATTGAATGTATCAGGTTATTGCCGGTAGGGTATCGAACGGTATTGAACCTGTACGCGCTGGAAGGGTATAGTCATAAAGAAATCGGAGAAATGCTCGGTATAGAAGAAAGTACGAGCAGAAGCCAGTATACCCGTTCAAAAGCCATGTTGGAAACGATATTGATCAGAAAAAAGATCATAGAGAAACCGAAAGAAGCGTTCAACTGGCTGGCAGCTTTTAAAAATAAATAGTGTTGATTGCATTTGTATATGGATAACAAGATGTACCAGGACGAATTTGAGCAGTTTTTACAAGACGAGGTAAAACAGCACCGTATGTATCCTTCCGACCATATATGGAGGAATATACGTACGGAAATACATGGTTATACCGCATGGCCGGCTCTTACTTTTATTTCCCTGTTCATCATAACCGCATTAACCATCTCTACCCTGCTTATCAATCATCCCGGCAAGCATTCAACACAGTTAGTCGGCAGCTCAAATAAGAATACGGCATCTGTTAACCAAAGTAAGGCTGCAGTTGTGGCTTCTACCATGGCAGGAGATGATTATTTTCAACATATTGCCCCGGAACAGATTACCGCGAAAACATTTTCCGGCAGAAACGAAAATACTACCGCACCGGAATCAACTAATATGATCAGTTCCATATATCCGTATGCTGAGAGGCCCGTAAAACCTGAAATCATAACCAGCACACTAACAACTGCCGAAAAATTCTTTTCAAAAGCAAGGGTAACCACTATTCAGCCCGACATACAAAATACATTGGCAGCCTCTTCGACCCAGGAGAATGAGAAAAATATATTGTATGCAACAAATAATTCAGGAACAGGTGGAACAGCTAATTTAAACGTATTCCCGGCAGTTGGGCAGGCAATTACCAGTGATGCATCTGCTGATGATTTCTTAAAGGATTTTGTACCGGTTGCTTATGGTACCTCTCAAAAAAGGAATTCAAAAGTTGGCTTCCAATTCTATATCACACCTTCTACCAGTTACAGACGGTTATCAGATGAAAAAGTAAAAGAGATCATTCAACCTGCCACAGCCGCCGCTTCTCCTCCGTCACAAAACATTCCCCTGAGTCATAATTATGCCGCGGATGTGAACAATGTGGTCAGGCATAAACCCGCGATGGGCCTTGAACTTGGATTTGCCATTCTCTATAATATATCAGGCAAATTCAAATTCAAAACAGGCGTTCAACTGAATATCAGACAATATTATATTGAAACATTCCAGTCAACCAACGACCTGTCCTCTCTTTCGCTGATTAATAACCGCGGTATTGAAACCATTAGCTTCTATTCTCCTTATAATAACAACACAGGGTACAAAAAAACCCAGTTGGACAATAAAGTTTACCAGGTTTCTGTGCCGATTGGCGTTCAATGGGAAATAATTCAGGGTAAACACTTTGGTATCAGCACGGAAGCTTCCATACAACCTACACTTACACTCAATAACAACACATACCTGCTCTCAACGGATTACCAGCATTATGCAGATGGGAATAACCTGATGCGCAAATGGAATATCAACAGCAGTGCAGGATTGAATATAAGTTATAAAGCAGGTTCCACCATCTGGCAATTGGGCCCACAGGTAAGGTACCAGCATTTACCAACCTATTCAAACGTATACCCTGTTAAGGAATACCTGATGGATTACGGAATCCGTTTAGGATTTACCAAACAAATCAATTAAGCTCACTGTTATATATTGGCAAAGCCGCTGAATTAACCGTTCCAGCGGCTTTATTATTTCGGTAATTAAATAATTTTACACGATGAAGCCTATAGCATCCTCTCTTCTTTTTTCATTGCTACTCACCATAGCCTGTCAATCCAATCAAACGGAAACAGGTAAAAGATCACCTATATCAGACACCGGTAAATTTTACCCAATCGGGCTTTTTATTAAAGAACAGATACAATATGTTGATCTTCGCAATTTTTATATTTATAAAGTCTCTGTTACAGACGGAAAAAAAGATTCGGCAGCAATTACCAAAGATCAGTTTATTGAATGGGCGAATATTTTTCCTGATAAGGATATTTCTTTACCTGAAAAAAAAGGCTTCTATAAAGAAGATGTATTCCATGATCTCAGTACCGGCAGTCTTACTTTAAATTATACCCCTGTTAATCCGGAAGCCCCTATACAAAACATTGCGGTATTACTGGCAGAAGAAACCAACCTGGTAAAACGTATCTTCATCAAAACGGTTTATACCCGTGGAGATACCCTTGTTACAGAACAATGCAACTGGAAAGCGAATAAGAGTTTTCAGGTGAACAGAATATTCACTACCGGGAACGGATACAAACGAACAGAATTGAATTATATTAACTGGAACGATACGCCTTAAACGGCAAGCATTATGACTGGCAAGCAATTTCAGCAAATAGCACATACTATCCCTGTACAACCGGGCATTTATAAATATTATGATGCCGGCGGGAAACTTATTTATGTAGGAAAGGCAAAAGAATTGCGGAAAAGAGTTAGTTCTTATTTCTCAAAAACATTCACCACTTATAAAACACATGAACTGGTTCAGCGGATTCACCGGATAGAGTTTACTATTGTAGATTCTGAACAGGATGCATTTTTACTGGAGAACTCACTGATTAAAGAATACCGGCCCCGTTATAATATTAACCTTAAGGATGACAAAACATACCCTTACATGGTAATCAAAAAGGAAGCTTATCCGCGGATATTTTTTACCAGAAAAAAAATAAATGATGGATCTGAATACCTGGGGCCATTTACTTCCGCAGGCAAGGTAAGAGAGCTGTTGGATTTTATCAAACAATATGTACCCTTAAGAACCTGTAAACTGAATTTATCCGAACAGAATATACAGAAAGGAAAGTTTAAGACCTGTCTGGAATATCATCTGGGCAATTGTAAGGGCCCATGTGAAGGATTACAATCTGCGGCTGAATATAACGAGGGCCTTCAATTGGTTAGAAATATACTGAAGGGTAATCTTGGCCCGGTAATTAATCACTTCAAAGCAGAGATGCAGGAACTCGCAAAGAATCTTTCTTTCGAAAAGGCAAATGAAGTAAGAAAAAAAATTGAACACCTTGAGAACTACCGGTCAAAATCGGTTATCGTAAGTAGCCATCTTTCCAATATTGATATATTCTCAATCTTAAAAGAAGATAACCTGGCTTATGTGAATTACCTGATGGTACAAAACGGTACCATAGTACAGACACATACCGTACCGCTTGAAACCAGGCTGGAAGAAACAGAGGAAGAAGTACTTGGTTTTGCCATTGCTAACCTGAGAAGCAATTTTAACAGCCTTGCCAATGAACTGATTGTTCCTTTTTTTATTGATTATCCGGATAAAAATATCACTGTCACTGTTCCCAAAGCCGGCGATAAAAAGAAACTACTCGACCTGTCAGTAAAAAATGTTTCCTATTTCAGGGAGGAGTTAAAAAAGAAAAAGATACTCCACCTGGAAGGTAAAACCGATATAGAAAAAAAGAAGGTGCTGTACGAATTGCAGTCTTATTTACAATTACCCGAATTACCGGATCATATTGAATGCTTTGATAATTCCAATTTTCAGGGAAGCTACCCGGTTTCTGCCATGGTTTGTTTTAAGGATGGTATGCCCAGCAAAAATGATTACCGTCATTATAATGTAAAAACAGTGGAAGGTATTAATGATTTTGCTACTATGAAAGAAGTGGTATTTCGAAGATATAAGCGGCTGTTGGCAGAGGAACTGCCTTTACCCAAACTGGTGATCATTGATGGCGGAAAGGGCCAACTGAGCGCGGCAATGGAAAGTATCAGGGAATTAAATCTCGCGGGTAAATTAACGGTAACCGGTTTGGCCAAGAATGTAGAGGAGTTATTCTTTCCGGGCGATAGTGAATCCATCAAACTACCGTGGGACAGCGATAGCTTAAAACTGGTTCGCCGCATACGGGATGAAGTGCATAGATATGGAATTACCTTTCATCGCAATAAAAGGTCAAAAGGAACGCTTAAAAATGAGCTGGAAAAAATTAACGGAATCGGAGCTGAAACTGCACGGAGGTTATTGAAAGAATTCAAGTCGGTAAAAAAAATAAAAGAAGTAACAGAAGAGGAATTAGTGAAAGTGGTAGGACTGTCTAAAGCAAGATATTTACTGGATCATTTTAATAAGGCCCCAACCTAACATAAAAAAGGGGCCAGGATAAAAATCCAGCCCCGTTTTAAAATCCAATATCCTATGAAAAACCGTGACAAACTTACGAATTGTAATGGATTATCCAATAGTTTGTGTAAATAAATTACTGAATCTTGTAGTAATTTCATAGAAAAAGAGGCTAAATAGCCTCTTTTTCATTTTTATATCTATTATTTTAAGTCTATTTTAATATTGCCACAAATCCTGTTCGTAGTTAAAAATCCGTTGTTTAATGTTTTCGCCTTCCAATAAACGGAACAGGGGATTTTTGATCATGGCATTCAGGAACCGGTCACCAGGATTATTAGCGCTCGATTTTATAATATAACTACTGAAGAAACGACTTTCAAAAAGTTCTTCCCATGTCATACGGCTGGCAAAATTCTTAGGATTGTACACATCCACTTTGGCAAGTGTTTTACGAAGATCAGGGTAATATATCCAGAACAAAATACGCGGCTGCGACTTTCCACCAATTACCTGTTTGGCGATTGGGGCTATCCCAATGATTCTGGTAAATAACCTGCTGGCTTCTTTATCAAAGATCAGTTGTTCTTTAATACGAAAAGTATATACAGAGTCGGAACTGAATCTGGGTTTCTTGGTAATTATACGCTCCACCGTTCCTGTTACGGGATCAGTAACGTCAACTGTATCATTGGTGCCGGCAGTCATACTCATTACCTGTTCTGAAGTAAGTGGTATAGTAAACCGGTCATTATCAGCAGAGAATGCGGTAACTGTATCATTCCTGATCGCATTCAACATAATAGAGAAAAAGCGTTGATCGCCATTATCATCTTTACCGGGGTACATGAATGATTGATTCACTTTCTCGCGCGCATCAATCTCTCTCCAGATAAATTCACTCCATAAATTATCGTCATCACGCAGGTTTTCGTATTCAAGGGGTTTTCTTTCTTTGACCTGGCTCCTGTCAACAGCAAAATTATTGCGCAAAGAAATTTCAGGCTTTGCATCAAACCCACCTGGATTAGTGGTATCAAATTTAACGGTTACAACGGCCGCACCTGTAGTGGTGGTGGTTGGCGTTATAGCCGGAGCATTTACGATACCCCTGGTATCGTTATTCGCCCCGCCCGTTCGTTTGGTAGTGTCCGCTTTATTAGCAATAACCGCAGGATTGTTTGCAGGTGTTGTCTTTCTTCTATACCCTGATTGCGCATTAACCTGCACAACAGAAACAGCCAATACAAACAAACATCCACCAATAAAAAACTTTTTCATGTGATTATATTTTATTTTTTTTGGCCACATGGAATTCGCCTGATAATCATTCTGGTTGGTGATCAACATTTGATTCTGGCTCATTTCATACACAATTTTATTGAAGAGTAAATGAAATATTTTGATCTAACATCCTGGTACCACCCGGCCCGGATACTTTAATTTCATCAATAACTACTGTTGAACCGGGCTGGCATCTTTTAATCAGCCCTTGCGCTTCTGCATTAAAGTAAGGCCCGTTTACTTCTGCCAGTCCTATATTTTCTTCAAAACCCTTTCCGGTGCAATAGAGTGTGAAGGAAATCACGTCATA
>CAYHTC010000080.1:0-9561 GCA_964359445.1 uncultured Sediminibacterium sp.
GTCAGTTTAAATGATAGACATTATGAAAAAAATAAAAATAACTCAGGTAAAAAGTGGAATTGACAGATCAGAACGTCAAAAACAGACTTTGATTGCCTTAGGTTTGAAAAAACTGAAGGCTTCTAAAGAAGTGGAAGCCACACCGCAGATTCTTGGAATGGTTAATAAAGTTAGCCACCTGGTAAAGGTTGAAGAAATCTAAATAATTTGAAAATTTGAAAATGTGATAATTTGAAAATGAGTCAGCTTCTGTTGATTCATTTTCATTTTAATTTTCAAATTTTCAAATTGGCATATTTTCAAATTAACATGCGAGGGGTGATTCCCCGTAAGTTCAAAATCAATACAAAATGAAACTACACACACTCAAGCCTGCTGAAGGCTCAACACACAAATCAATCCGTATCGGTCGTGGTGAAGCATCCGGTAAAGGTGGTACATCAACAAAAGGTAATAAAGGTGGTCAGAGCCGCGCCGGTTATAAAAGCAAAATGGCTCACGAAGGTGGTCAGATGCCAATTCAACGCCGTATACCTAAGCGTGGATTTAAAAACATCAATCGTGTTGAATATATAGTCTTTAACCTGGGCCAGATAGATCAGTTGGTGGAGAAATACGCTTTTACTGAATTCTCATTAGAGAATTTATATATCAATGGCCTGATCAGTCGCACTGATAAAGTGAAATTACTGGCTACAGGAGAATTGAAAGCCAAACTTTCATTCAAAGTGAATGCAGCCAGTGACAAAGCGAAAGCGGCTATTGAAGCAGCCGGCGGATCCGTTGAAATAATCAAATAATTTTAACGTAATTTGCCAGACGCACACAGTGCGTCTTTTTGGTTTCTTGAGTATTAACTCTTTCAATTGTATTTAAGTGAAAAAATTAATTCAGACTTTTAAGAATATTTTGGCCATTGAGGAACTGCGTAACAAGATAATTGTTACACTGGCTTTAATTTTTGCTTATCGGTTGGGTAATCACATCGTGCTGCCCGGTCTTGACCCGAATAAAATTGAAGCAGCACAGAGTGCCGCCCAAAGCAATGGCCTTTTAGGCATTTTCGACATGTTTGCAGGTGGTGGCTTTTCACAGGCCTCCATTCTTGCCCTGGGTATCATGCCTTATATCTCCGCCTCTATCTTCATGCAGTTAATGACCATCCTGGTTCCTCAATTGCAGAAAGTTCAGAAAGAAGGAGATAGTGGCCGTAAAAAAATTAACCAGTGGACACGTTACCTCACCGTAATTGTAACCGTGTTCCAGGCAGGTGCCTATGTAGCTTACCTGAACAGTCCCGGTTATGCAGAAGCTATTCTTCCCGCTTATAAAGCTTTTTTTGGTTTTTCAACCATCATCACTTTAACGGCAGGAACCTTATTCGTAATGTGGTTAGGCGAAAAAATTCAGGATAAAGGTTTGGGTAATGGTACCTCCATTATCATCATGGTAGGAATCCTGTCAAGGTTGCCTATTTCCATCATACAGGAATTCAGTGCTAAAGGACAAAAAGGTGGCGGTGGTTTGTTGATTTTTCTGATAGAGATGGCGATATTGGTTGCCGTTATCATGGGGCTGATCATTTTGGTACAGGGGGTTAGAAAGATACCCGTTAACTATGCTAAACAGATTATTGGAAACCGACAGTTTGGTGGTGCGCGCCAGTTTCTTCCTGTAAAAGTGAATAGCGCGGGTGTAATGCCTATCATCTTTGCACAGGCCATTATGTTTTTGCCAACACTGGTTTCCTTTACCAATATTGATTCGGCACAGGGTATCGTTAAGATATTCAATGACCATAGTAATCTCTGGTATATGCTTATCTATTCAGTGATGGTGATAGGATTTACTTTCTTATACACTGCCCTCATATTTAATCCTAAACAGATATCTGAGGATCTGAAACGTAATAACGGGTTTATTCCGGGTGTAAAGCCGGGACAACCTACCGCAGACTATATCGGATCTATCATGGATAAAATTACCCTGCCTGGGGCTATTTTCCTCGCGCTGGTGGGTATTATGCCCGGATTTGCACAAAGATTGGGCGTAACCGGAGGATTCAGTTCTTTCTTTGGAGGAACCTCACTGCTGATCATGGTGGGAGTGGTACTGGATACACTTCAGCAAATTGAAACCTACCTGTTAATGCGTCAATACGATGGTTTGATGAAGAGCGGGCGCGTACAGGGAAGACAATCTCTATCTTCTACTACCATTTAATAAAAATATTATCGAACTTTGTGAACCTGTCAGGCTTTGCCCGGCAGGTTTCTTTTTATAATGACGCGAAGGAATAATATGATGATACATAAAACTGAGGCAGAAATTGCTCTCATGAAAGAAGCGGCTACCCTGGTAAGCAAAACACTTACTGAAGTGGCAAAAGTGATAAAGCCCGGAATGACCACTTTACAGATTGATGCATTGTGCGCTGAATTTGTAAAAGATTATAAGGCTATTCCTTCCTTTTTTAATTATCGCGGATACCCGCATAATATTTGTGCATCTGTAAATGATGTGGTGGTGCATGGATTTCCAAATAAGGAAGCTTTGAAAGAAGGCGATATTATTTCTATTGATATGGGTGTGATTTTAAATGGCTGGCATGGCGATCATGCCTATACTTTTATTTTAGGAGAAGTGAGTGATGAAATACTTCAATTGGTGAGGGTAACCAAAGAATCTTTGTACAAAGGGATTGAAAAAGCCATTGTCAATAACAGGGTAGGTGATATCTCATTCGCAATACAGGACCATACGGAAAGGAAACATGGATACGGAGTGGTAAGAGAGCTGGTGGGGCATGGTTTGGGAAAAAGTTTACACGAAGACCCGCAGGTACCTAATTACGGGAAAAGAGGAACCGGTCCTAAAATGAAAGAGAATCTCGTATTGGCTATAGAACCCATGATCAATCTGGGATCAAGAGAAGTGTATACTGAAGAGGATGGTTGGACAGTACGCACACGTGATGGCAAACCTTCCGTACATTTTGAGCACGATGTATGTGTGAAACGTAACCAGGCATTAATACTTTCCGATTACAGTATTATTGAGGCGGCTGAGAAAGCAAATGCAAATCTGAATACTACTTATTATTAGGCTTTGTATCTTACAGGAATAAATCTGTTTTTACGATGAAGAAAAGCATTGTTTATCTCCTGCTATTACTGTTCAATACCGCTGTTACGGCTCAGGCTCCGGAGATTCAAAAAATACGTTCTTACCGGGAAAAGCAGGAGTGGCGATGGTTTGACCAGTTTCAATCCCTTTTAAAAATTCCAAATATTGCCACTGTTGCGGCAGACATGCAGTTGAATGCTGCAGGGATCATGGATTTGATGAAGGAACGTTCTATCCAAAACGTCCAATTACTTTATCCAACATCCCAAAATGCGCCTCCGGCAGTATATGGTGAAGTGCTGGTTCCCGGTGCCAAACAAACCATTATTTTTTATGCGCATTATGATGGTCAGCCGGTAGATAGTACCAAATGGGCAAAGGGAACACATCCATTTAAACCGGTTATCATCAATGGCCCTTTGCGTGAGCAGAATCAATTCATAAATATTACTCAAAAAGACCGGGGTAAGATGAATCCCGAATGGCGGATTGTGGGAAGAGGGGCATCGGATGATAAAGCTGGTGTAATGGCCATATTATTTGCTTATGAAGCAATGAAAGCCTGTGATTATACTCCTGCTTATAACCTCAAATTCTTTTTTGAAGGGGAAGAAGAAGCAGGGTCAATGCATCTCAACGAGATACTGCAAAAAAATAATTCATTACTGCAATCAGATCTATGGATTATATGTGACGGCCCCATTCATCAATCCGGTAAAAAAATGGTATTCTTTGGTGTAAGGGGAGATGTAGGAATGGAGATCACTGTTTATGGCAGTAAACGGCCTTTGCATAGCGGCCATTACGGTAATTGGGCGCCTAACCCTGCTTTGCAATTGAGCAAATTATTGGCTTCTATGAAAGATGATAATGGGAAAGTTTTAATAAAGGGATTTTATGATAAAGTTATACCCCTGGCAACAGCCGAAAAACAGGCATTGGCTGCTGTACCATCTGTTGATGCCCAACTGAAAGAGGAATTGGGCTTTATTCAGCCTGAAACAGCCGGGCAGTCGCTCATCGAATCCATCATGCTACCTTCTTTAAACATTAATGGTATGCAAAGCGCCGGTACGGGAAAACTGGCCAGTAATGTACTACCCACCACTGCAACCGCTAATCTTGATCTGAGGTTAGTACCGGGTACTGATGCACGCGGGCAACAGGAATTGGTTGAAGCGCATATTCGTGAACAGGGTTTTTATATAACCTATGCAGAACCTACGGATGAAGAAAGAAAAAAGTATCTGAAGATCGTGAAAATAACTTCAGATAAAGGATACAATGCACAACGTACACCAATGGATTTACCTGTTGCGCAACAGGTGATAAAAGCTGTGCGTTCAACTACCAGTGAGCAGGTAGTGTTATTGCCGTCTATGGGCGGAAGCCTGCCACTGTTCTTATTTGAAAAATATCTTTCCGCAAAAACCATTTCAGTGCCCATTGCCAATCATGATAATAACCAGCACGCGGAAAATGAAAATTTGCGTTTACAGAATTTCTGGAACGGAATTGAAACCATGGCTGCCCTGATGTTGATGAAATAATTTTATGCAGAAACAGTTAGTAGTAATAGGAGGAGGCGCAGCCGGTTTTTTTTGTGCAGTGAATGCTGCCCGGATGAATCCGCAATTGAAAGTGACCATCGTTGAAAAATCCAGCAAACTATTGGCAAAAGTAAAAGTGAGTGGCGGTGGTCGCTGTAATATTACGCATGCCTTCTTAGACATACCTGATCTTGTTAAACAATATCCACGTGGACAAAATTTTGTTAAGAAAGCCTTTCATTGGTTTAACCCAAATGATACGATTGAATGGTTTGCTGAAAGAGGCGTAGAATTAAAGACGGAAGCTGATGGGAGAATATTTCCTGTTACAAATGATTCGCAAACCATCATCAATTGTTTATTGAAAGAAGCGGATAAGTATAAGGTAGAAATTTTGATGCAGTCAGAAGTTTGGAGTTTGGAGTCTGGAATTAATGGATTTGTGCTCCACACTTCAAACTTACAACCCCTGACTCCAGACTACATTTGCATTGCCTCCGGTGGTTATCCTAAATCAGCTATGTTCGATTGGTTGCGAAAACTTGGGCATACCATCGAAGAGCCCGTACCCTCTTTATTTACTTTTAATATGACTGGCAATCCGGTTACTGAATTGATGGGTGTGAGTGTTGAAAAGGCAGGCGTAAAAGTAGCAGGCAGTAAATTGGCAGCAGAAGGCCCCTTACTCATCACCCATTGGGGTATGAGCGGGCCGGCCATATTACGTTTGTCGGCATGGGGTGCCAGACAATTGGCAGAGGGTAATTACCAGTTTAGTTTACTGGTGAACTGGTTGCCTGATTATCAGGAGCAAAATTTGAGAGCCGACTGGTTATCTTTCAGGGATGAGTATGCGGGACAAAAACTAAGCGGTAAAAACCCGTTTGGGTTGCCCAACCGGTTATGGGCATTCCTGCTGGTAAGTAGTGGTATTCATCCCGATATAAGATGGGCGGATCTGCCATCAAAAGAGCAAAACAGGCTCATCAAAAACCTGACAGCACAGGCGTTTTCTGTGAAAGGGAAAACAACCTTTAAGGAAGAGTTTGTGACCTGTGGCGGGGTAAAGCTTAGTGAGATTGATCCCAATTCCATGCAAAGCAAAATTCAACCCGGTATTTTTTTTGCCGGGGAAGTAATGGATATTGATGGCATTACCGGTGGGTTTAATTTTCAGCATGCCTGGACAAGTGGCTGGATAGCAGGCAAATCAATAGCAGCATACCAGGGAAATTAACCCTTAAATGGGTTACCCCGGCAGGCCCTGAAAGCCATTTTTCAAGATTACTTGTAAGTGCCGGAAAAAATATTTAACTTTTGGTTTAAATCTTGTCATATGAGAAAAGTAAGCGATATCCTTCGGCGCAAAGGAAACTGGGTTACTACGGTCTCTCCCGGCACGACTGTTATGGAAGCACTGCAGATCATGGCTACACATAATATTGGTTCGGTAGTCGTAGAAGAGAATGAAATATTTCTTGGAATCATGACTGAAAGAGACTATTCCAGAAAAGTGATTTTAAAAGGAAGGCATTCCAGTGAAACACCGGTGGGAGAAATTATGACAAAGGAATTTCCTCCCGTACAATTATCTGATTCCATAGAGGCATGTATGCAACTGATGTCTGATCAGCATATCCGTTATTTACCCGTTGTTGAGAATGGAAGACTCTCGGGTATTATTTCAATTAATGACCTGGTTACAGAAACCATTTCTACCCAGCAGGAAACGATTTCCCTTTTGCAGAATTATATTCAGTCGTAATTTTTTTGTTTTTAATTTTGACTGATTCCACATTTTTTATACCAGTGTGTAGCACTGTTAATACCTTTCAGGCAATTGCGAATAAATTCCTTCCATTTACGAATATGGGTTAGATTGGGCAAATAGGCTATGAAGGATAGCGTTGAATAATAAAAGTACATGTTATTATTAGGCATTGATGTTGGAACATCCTCGATTAAAGTAGCTGTTGTAGACGCTTCCACCCAACAATCGGTGGCATCCGCTCAATACCCTGAAACAGAATCAGGCATTACCGCACTGCAGCCGGGCTGGGCAGAACAGTCGCCGGAAATGTGGTGGCTTCATGTTAAGGAAGCTATTTTAAAAGTGAATGCAACCAAACTTTACGAACCAAAAGATATTGGGGCCATCGGTATTGCCTACCAGATGCATGGATTGGTATTGGTAGATAAAAACCAGCAGGTATTGCGCGACAGTATCATCTGGTGTGATAGCCGCGCGGTAAGCATAGGAGATGAGGCCTTCCGGAAAATCGGGGAAGAAAAATGTTTATCAACCCTGCTAAATTCTCCCGGAAACTTTACTGCATCTAAACTGGCATGGGTGAAGGCCCATGAGCCTGCTGTATATGAAAAGATCGATAAAGTATTGTTGCCGGGTGATTTTATTGCCATGAAATTCAGCGGGGAAACCGGCACTACCATCTCTGCATTGTCTGAGGGAATTTTTTGGGACTTTGCCAGAAACGAATTGTCAACCGGGGTATTCAATTACTTTGGATTTAATACATCAATAATCCCCACTATAAAAAATGTTTTTGAAACACATGGTGTATTAAAATATGACGTAGCAACTGAACTATCATTGAAAGCGAATATTCCGGTATCTTATAAAGCGGGAGATCAGCAGAACAATGCCTTATCCCTGAATGTGCTGGAACCAGGTGAAATTGCCGCTACAGCAGGTACTTCAGGGGTTATTTATAGTGTGAGTGATGTGTTGGCTTTTGATAAATATTCACGTGTAAATACGTTCGCCCATGTAAATCATACTTCTTTGAATAAAAGACTGGGCATCCTTTTGTGTATTAATGGCACAGGTATTATGAATAGCTGGATCAGAAATTTGACAGGTACACTGCTTACATACAGCCAGATGAATGATGCTGCCCGCTCGGTTAACACAGGTAGTGATGGCCTGTTTATTCTGCCCTTTGGAAATGGCGCAGAAAGAATGCTGAACAATGAAACGATACAGGCACATATTCATAATATAGATTTAAACAAACATACACCGGCACATATTTTCCGGGCAGTGCAGGAAGGAATAGCTTTTGCTTTCAGGTATGGACTTGATATCATGCGGGAGAACGGACTTCAGCCAAACGTTATCCGTGCTGGCAGGGCGAATCTGTTTTTAAGTGATGTGTTTGTTCAATCATTTGTAAATACTACCGGTGTTCCGGTTGAACTTTATGAATGCGATGGTAGTGTGGGGGCGGCTATTGGCGCCGGACTGGGAGCCAATATTTTCAACAATACCAAAGACGCGTTTATTAACCGGAAGCGTTTGCAATATGTTGAACCCACTAAAAAGAAAGTATATGATGCCCTTTTTCTAAACTGGGAAAAGCTGTTACACGAAAAGATCAGTAAATTGTAATTATTAAAAATAAATTGAATAAAATGAATATTGTAACGGGCCACAAAGTCTTTTTTAAAGAAATAGGTAAGGTAAAGTATGAAGGGGTGGAAAGCGATAATCCTCTTGCTTTTCGCTGGTATGATGAGTCAAAAATGGTAGCCGGTAAACCGTTGAAGGACTGGTTGCGTTTTGCCTGTGCTTACTGGCACTCTTTTGTTGGTAATGGAGGCGATCCCTTTGGTGAACCTACCCATCTGCATCCATGGAATGAAAAAACGGATGCTGTTGAAAGGGCAAAGGATAAAATGGATGCCGCTTTTGAATTCATCACCAAATTAAATATTCCTTATTACTGTTTTCATGATGTGGATATGGTGGATTATACCAACAACATAAATGAAAATGAAAGAAGGTTGCAGGCGCTTGTTGATTACGCAAAACAAAAGCAGGCAGATAGTGGCGTAAAATTATTGTGGGGTACAGCCAATCTGTTCAGCAACAGGCGTTATATGAACGGGGCTGCCACCAATCCTGATTTTCATGTGTTGGCACATGCCGGTGCACAGGTAAAAGCGGCATTGGACGCAACTATCGAATTGGGTGGTGAAAATTATGTTTTTTGGGGCGGCCGCGAAGGGTATATGAGTTTGTTGAATACCAATATGCAGAAAGAAAAAGAACATCTTGCCAGGTTTCTGCATACAGCAAAAGATTATGCAAGAAAAAATGGGTTTAAAGGAACTTTCTTTATAGAACCCAAACCTTGTGAACCAAGTAAGCACCAGTATGATTATGATAGTGAAACCGTAATAGGCTTTCTTCGCCGGTATGATTTACTGAATGATTTTAAACTGAATATTGAAGTAAACCATGCAACCCTTGCGGGCCACACGTTTCAGCATGAATTACAGGTGGCTGCTGATGCAGGTGTATTAGGCAGTATGGATGCCAACCGCGGCGATTACCAAAATGGCTGGGATACGGATCAGTTCCCCAACAACATCAATGAGCTCGCAGAAACGATGCTGGTAATTCTGGAAGCAGGCGGTTTTGCCGGAGGCGGTATCAATTTTGACGCAAAGCGCAGGAGAAATTCAACTGACCCCGCAGATCTTTTTTACGCCCATGTGGGTGGTATGGATATTTTTGCAAGGGCACTCATTGTGGCTGATGCCATATTGCAAAAGTCTGAGTATAAAAAAATACGTGCAGAACGCTATGCTTCCTTTGATAGCGGAACAGGGAAGGCATTTGAAGAAGGAAAGATTTCGCTGGAAGGTTTGCGGGAATTTGCAATCCTGAACGGCGAACCCGCAGTATGCAGTGGCAAACAGGAATATCTGGAAAATTTAATAAACAGGTTCATATAGTTATTGATGCAATTAACCGGGGATTGAGGGATAAAGCAATATTTTACAACCATTACTGTTGAAACTAACGCAAACAAGCGCCTTTATGAAATTATTGCAAACTGCGGATTACACTGTTTTTCTG
>CAYHTC010000081.1:0-9558 GCA_964359445.1 uncultured Sediminibacterium sp.
CATCAAATATTTTGTGGTGATGCGGACAATTCATTGCTTTCAGATAATATTTGGTGCCATCCAATTCCATGGGTGGGAACATACTATCCTGGTAATATGGCAGGTGACCACTAGTGATGTATAAGCTTTCTTTGGCTATATGTGGGGTAACCACGCGCTTGTAGCCCGCGTTTTCCTCTGTTTCTTTTGCCAGTTTTTCCAGTTCTTCAATGATGATACTTCCATTGGGCATCCATAAAATAAGGCCCGGTCCGATATCTTCATCCATGGTAAAAATACTCAGTTCCTTACCCAATTTCCGGTGATCCCGTTTTTTAGCTTCTTCCAGCATCAGAATATATTCATCCAGTTCTTTCTGATTGGGATAGGTAATGCCATAGACCCTTGTGAGCATTTTATTCTTCTCATTTCCTTTCCAGTAAGCGCCCGAAATACTTGTTAATTTGATGGCTTTGATAAATCCGGTATCCGGAATATGCGGGCCACGACACAGATCGGTAAACCCTCCCTGCGTATAAAAAGTAATTTCGCCATCAGTCAGATTTCCCAGCAAGTCTAATTTATATTCATCTCCTTTTTCAGTAAAGTAACGGATGGCTTCTTCCTTCGGTATCTCTTTGCGGATATAACGATTGGCTTTTTTAGCCAGTTCATTCATTTTTTTCTCCAGAATCAACAGATCCTCTTCCGTCATTTTCCTGTCGCCCAGATCCATATCATAATAAAACCCTTTATCCAAAGCTGGTCCTACCCAAAATTTCACACCGGGGTATAAAGTTTCCACCGCTTCAGCCATTAAATGGGCAGAAGAGTGCCAGAAAGTATTCTGTCCTTCCGCATCATTCCAGGTTAATAATTTTAAAGAGGCATCCGTGGTAATAGGGCGCGCAGCATCCCATACCTGGCCGTTTACGCTGGCAGCTAAAACTTTTCTGGCCAATCCCTCACTAATCGATTTGGCAATCTCTAATGCAGTACTGCCGGTCTCATACTGTCTTGTAGCTCCGTCCGGAAAACTTATATTGATCATGTTATTGTAAAGCGCTCTTTTTATTGGAATGCAAAAGTAAAGAATCAAAAGCAGACTAAAACGGCTGTTAGCGACTATTTACACCAAAACCTTAACGGTTCTTTATCAAGGCTTACTATTTTGCAACCGTAGATTTGTTCCATGAGATTGAATTTTACCCTTTTCACTCTTTTATTATTTTTTATTTCCACTGCCAATGCCCAAAAACTCACAGGCATCTGGAGGGGCTATTTCAGCTCTTCCAAAAACCATTACAGCGAGGGGTACCGGGTGGAAAATTATAAATATGAGATACAGATTGAGCAGCAATCAAACAATGCGGTAAGGGGTGTTACCTATTCGTATAAAACGACCGTTTTCTACGGAAAAGCAGAACTAAGCGGCATTTATGGCCCATCTGCAAGGAGCCTGCTTATTAAGGAGACCAAACTGGTTGACCTGAAGGTTGGTGATAATAGTGAGCCCTGCCTGATGACCTGCTACCTTGATTATTCCAAAATAGGCAAATTGGAAGTACTGGAGGGCACTTTTATCTCACTCAATATAAAAGATAAAACTGATTGCGGCAGTGGTAAAGTTTACCTGGAGCGCGTACCTGCTTCTGATTTTAAGAAAGAGAATTTTCTGGTAAAGAAAAACACGATCAACCATACACAAAAAAAGGGAAAGCCCGTAGCGAAGCCCTCCCCGGCCAGTAAGTTGCCGGCTGTTGTTTTACCAGGCAGGAAGAAAAGTTCAATTTCCGGTACTACTGCGCCAAAAATAAGTAAGCCACTAAGTAAGCCACCTCAGCTTTCCGGGCAAAAACGGGCTGCTTCTATACCGGAACCATTAGTGTATTCAAAAAGGCAGGAAGAGGGGCAAACGCAGCAAACAGAAATTTCATCCAGAAAAATTCCCATACCCAGGGTTTTACTGGAAAGGGAAAACAATCTTGTAAGAACCATTACTACCAGTGAAGAAAATATTCAGATTGAGTTGTATGATAATGGAACCATTGATAATGATACCATTTCAGTTTATCACAATAACCAATTGGTGATAAGCAGTGGCAGATTGAGTTATACGCCGATCACGGTAAGAATAAAATGCAGCAAAACAGATAACCGCCATGAATTAACGGTTGTTGCGGAGAACCTGGGAGATATTTCACCCAATACCGCTTTAATGGTTATTAAAGCAGGCAACCAGAGAGAACGGTATGAGATATTCCTTACATCAACAGAACAAAGGAATGCCAAAGTGACCATCAATTTTGTTCCCAAAGAATGATGTTACCATCTGATGGCCAACAAACAGTAACACTACTATCTCGGCCTGAAGTCTATTGAATCCTTTATCTCACCGCAGGAAAGCATCTTTTTGGGGATATACGGATTCCTTATTTCGCGTGAATTACTCAACCAGTCAGCGCCCTGATCATTAAATGCCATCGGGCAAAAATTGTGGTAAATTACCGCTCTGTCGTATTGTACGGTACGGATCAGATCATACAACTGATCGCCAACCATCTGGAAAGATTTCCGCTTATTTTCAAGGTCCTTCTCCTCCAGTAAACCCTTTAATTCAGCGCTGATACCCTGCGTATACGTTTTGGCAGTGGCCACTACATTACTGTCTGCCTGTAACTCCTGCAACACTATACTGTCGGTAGCGATAATCAGTTTTGCGGCATATTCATTTATCAGGCTTTCATTTTCAGCCACAAAATTGTCCTTCAAGGCAAAATAATTTTCCAGCAGTTTTCCAAAAGACTGGTTAAAAACGTCTGAATTAGCGTTTTTTGACAGCGGAGCCCGGGGCTGTGTCTCAGTCTTGGCTCTTTCATCGCCGGTTACGCAGGCAGAAAGCAGGATAAATGCGGTATAGAGAAAATAGGGCCTCATATAAAAAATTTTACCACAAATTTAAAGCAAATAGAATTGGGAGCAGATTGCATTTACCTTTGCCGGCCTAAATAGTTATTAAGAGATGTTGATAGGATTACAAAATGTAACTTTTGAATTTGGTGCCAGAGTGATTGTTGAAGACGCCACCTGGCATATACAACCCGGCGACCGGATTGGTTTGGTGGGGTATAATGGCACCGGAAAATCTACGCTGTTAAAGGTGTTGGTAGGCGAATACACCCCTTCTAAAGGAACGGTGGAAAAGAGTAAAGAAACCACTATCTGCTACCTGCACCAGGACCTCCTGAGTTTTGATACCAATGATACTATTACAGAAGTGGCGCTGGGCGCTTTCGAAAGAGTGCGCGAACTGGAAAAGGAAATTGAAAAGCTGGGACATGAGCTGGAAAAGGATTCGGAAAACGAGGCTCTGCTTATTAATTATACGGATGCCCTTCATGAACTGGATGTGTTAGACGGTTATAATATCCACCATAAAGCAGAAGAGGTATTACATGGACTCGGTTTCAGTAATGAAGATTTGACCAGGCCTTACGAAGAGTTTAGCGGAGGCTGGCGCATGCGGGTGCTATTGGCCAAAATGATCCTGCAGCAACCGGATGTATTGCTAATGGATGAACCCACCAACCACCTTGATTTACCATCTATCGAATGGCTTGAAAAATACCTCCTCCACTACAAGGGCAGCGTTGTTATCGTAAGCCATGATAAATTCTTCCTTAACAGGATGGTAAATAAAATAGTTGAGCTGTACCAACAGCAAATCCATATTTACACAGGCGATTATGAATTTTATGAGCAGGAAAAACTGATCCGTATTGATATGCAGCAAAAAGCCTTTGAAAACCAGCAGGATTACATTCGCCAGCAGGAACGATTCATAGAACGCTTTAAAGCCAAAGCCAGTAAGGCCGCACAGGCACAAAGTGTACAAAAAAGATTGGATAAAATTGATAAGATCGAAGACGTGAAACTGGAAAGGCCTGATTTACGTATCAATTTTCAGTTGGAAAAAGTTCCCGGAAAAGTATTGGTACACCTGAAAGATGTGAGTAAGCGTTTTGGCAAGCTAACAATTATAGAAGAGGCGGTAGCGGAAATAGAAAGGGGCGACAAGATTGCACTGATTGGAGCAAATGGTAAGGGTAAATCTACTGTATTGCGAATGATAGCAGGAACTGAATCCTTTATCGGCAATAGAATATGGGGGCATAATGTAGCCGAAAGTTTTTATGCACAGCACCAATTGGAAGCGCTTACCATGAACCATACTATTTTGGAAGAATTACAACAATGCGGCAGTAAAAAAACAGATGTGGAACTGCGCGCCCTGTTGGGTTCATTCCTGTTCAGCGGTGATGATGTTGAAAAGAGAATTAAAGTGTTAAGCGGTGGAGAAAAAGCAAGGGTGGCATTGGCCAAAACCATTGTGAGTAAAGCCAACTTCCTCATCCTTGATGAGCCAACCAACCACCTGGATATGCACTCGGTTGAGTTACTGGCCGAGGCGCTGAACAAATATGAAGGCAGTACAATATTGGTTAGTCATGACCGTTATTTTATTTCTAAAACCGCCAACAAAATATGGGAAATTGTTGATCATAAGATCAAAGAATTCAAGGGTTCTTACCAGGAATGGGGGGAATGGAATGAACGGATGGCAAAGATTGCCGCGGAAAAACAAAAGCTGGGATATACAGAAGTGAAAGCAGAGAGTCAGCCGGCAAAGAGCCAAACACAGCCGGCCCTTAAACCTGATGTTACTGTAACTAAATCATATAAGGAACATACCCAATCTACTAATACCACCATCAATAAAGAAGTTCAGAAAGAACTGCAAAAAGAGCAACGAAAACTGAACAATCTGGAATCCCTTTTAAGTAAAGCCAAAGAGGAGCAAAGCAGGCTGGAAACCGCTTTGGGGGATCCTGCCAATTATTCTGATAAAGATAAATTTGTAACTATTGAAGCTGAGTACAACAGGGCTAAAAATAACAGGGAAACTTTGGAAAAGGAGTATGAAACCGTCTTCGAAAAAGTGATGGAACTGGAATCTCAAATCAGTTAACTCACCCCTTTTACAAAATCACTCACCAGATAACTGATCATTTTACCGGTACTATCATTGGTTCTGCCATCAGATAATTTGGTAGCGCCTTCACTTATATGGAGGTATGCCACTTTACTTTCAGCGGAGGCAAAACTAATGAATTGCCTTGCATGATTGGGGGTAATCCCTACCGGACTGGATGCACTGCTTAATGCATATTCAATTACGTCCAGGTCTATTTCAATACCACACAGGGTATCATCCGTAAATCCGGTTGCATGGCCCACCGCCTGTAAAAAAGTCCTTTTTTCATGCAGGAAAATATCTTCAAATGTAATACAATCAACAAAAGGATTATTCACCATATCCATCCATACATTTTGTGGTAAATAATTCTCATGCAGACCTATTACACAATATTTTTCGAGGTAACCATCCGCCTCCGCATAACTAAAGCCGTTACCGGAATGACGTCCCTCCATGGGTCTGAAATCAGCATGGGCATCTAAATTAATGGCATTAATCTGTGCGAGCGGAATAACGCCGGCCTTATAAAATCCTTTAGCCGCCCCTTTAATGCATGGATACGAATTATTATGTCCGCCACCAATTACAATCGGTATCTTTTTGTTCTGGGTAATGATATGGATCAGTTGTTCCACTTCAACATCGATCGTATTAACCGCATGCCGGTAAGCGGCTAACCGCTCATCAAAATCATGCGCATTTTTTTCGATCAGTTGTTCAATATCAGAAAAATCAAAATGACCCAATAAAAGGATATTACCCCCTTCCAGAAAATCATTACTCTGGATATTAAGAAAGGACTGAAGAAAAGACAGCCAGGCGGAATCAGTTCCGCCAATTCCCATATTGGCCTTTACCCCAATATCTTCCGGAATACCTAACAATACATAAGCGGCAGATGACTGTTGCAGAGAAGCTTCCAGAGAATGCTGATCAGCCAATACCTGTATCCGCTCCCCAAGCTTGGTTTCAAAACGGCGGATCCTGGTGAGGGATAATACATCCCGTTTGTCATAAAATTTAAAATGACTCATATGGCTGCTTTTTACTGGAATGAAACATCAGGCAATGATGCTATCCGGCATCACAAACTTTCATCATAAATATACTTTAAATAAAAACACCATTGATCATCACTTTCTCAATGAGGTTGGATCCAAATGCGTAAGGCAAATAGGATAAGGAAGGTATTGGCCAGGTAAAAATGAGATTCGCCTTTTTGCCGGGCGTTATACTGCCCAGCACTTCTCCCAGGTCCATTGCATAGGCCCCGTTAAGGGTTGCCGCATTAATGGCTTCTTCAGGTAAAAGTTTCAGTTGGATACAACCCATAGCAACCACCAGGTTCATGTTGCCGCTGGGACTGGATCCTGGATTATAATCAGATGCCAGTGCAATGGCACAGCCCCTATCCAGCAAGGTTCTGGCAGGTTGATATGGCATTCCGAGAAAGAAAGCGGCAGTTGGCAAAAGCGTACCGATCGTTGTTGAACCGGCCAATGAACGGATGGCATCTTCATCCATTGTTTCCAAATGATCTACTGTTAAAGCACCCAGCTTAACGCCCGCCTGTGTACCTCCGGATGCATGCAACTGGTTGGCATGGATTTTTGGTCTGAGACCGTAGTTGATTCCTGCCCGGCAAATGGTAATTGTTTCTTCCGGACTAAAAAAACCATCTTCACAAAACACATCAATATAATCAGCCAGTTTTTCGGCGGCAATTTTTGGAAGCATTTCATGGATGATCAGGTTGATATAGCCTTTATGATCCTCTTTGAATTCCGGCGGATAGGTATGTGCACCCAGAAACGTTGCTTTTACGGGTATGGGGGAGATTTCCTTTAACCTTTTGATAACCCGCAGCATCTTCATTTCGCCCTCAACCGTTAAACCATAGCCACTCTTGATTTCGATGGCGCCGGTACCAAGTTTCATCAGTTCCTGCAGGCGCTGCCGGGCCTGTTCAAATAAAGTATCTTCAGTAGTTGCATTCAGTACAAGGGCAGAGTTAAGAATACCACCTCCCCTGGCGGCTATTTCGGCATAACTTAACCCTTTAATCTTATCTGCAAATTCCGCTTCCCTGCTGGCTGCAAAAACCAAATGGGTATGGCTGTCACACCAGGTTGGTAAAACAGTGGCCCCCGCTGCATCATATACCGGCATTGACGATTGATGATGCCCAATGGATGACATCTCACCATATTCTTTGATCAACCCGTTTTCTACCAGCAAAAATGCGTTTTGAATAACGGGAAGTTGAGACAGTTCTTTTCCACGTAACAATTTACTGTCGGTTCGAACATTAAGTAACTGATGTATGTTGGTGATCAGCAGGTTCATACAGGAAAATTAGACAGATTCTTATTGCCGGCCAATTTCCGTTTACCGTTATGAATGGATAAGAACCTGTGTTCCCGGAATGAGCCCTTTGGAAAGAAAGTTGTAATTTGCTTCTCCGGGTTAGTTTAGCTTTTGCTCCATTTTTCAGACATAGGTTTTTCTGATTACACAAATACTGATTCAAACATATTATATGGATACTAAATTATCTGTGACCTCTGAAATAGGCACATTAAAACGGTTATTGGTACATAGTCCGGATAGCGGACTGGGCAAAGTGGTTCCTTCAAAAGCACAGGATTGGTTATTTGAAGACATTGTGCACCTGGAAACCATTCGCAGGAATGAGTATGATTACTATACCAAAATTCTCCTCTATTTTCTGGATCCGTCAAAAATAAAGGGCCGGATGGCTGCTATTGATGCCAAAGAAGCCAACCGCAATTTTTATAAACCCGGCAAAGAAGCATTTTTCCGCTCAGATAAAGTAGTGGAGTTACAGTGGTTACTGGCTGAAGTACTGGAAGACAATGAAATCCGGTCCAGGCTGGTTGCATCGGTTTGTGCCGTTGAGGGTTGTACTTATGAAACACAAAATATACTGCAGGCATACACCCCCGTTCAGTTGGCGAAAACATTTATTTCCGGTACGGCCAATAACACAGAATTGATTTTTGCACCTATTCCGAATTTTATATTTACAAGGGATATTGGCATTACCATTAAAGATCATGTATTATTGAATAAGCCGGCCAAAAAAGTCCGTACCAGAGAAGCCTTGCTGGCTAAATATATTTTCTTTCACCATCCTTTGTTTCGGGGATACCGGGAGAATATGATTGAACTGGCCGGCTCTCACCATAATTTTTTAATACCGAAGGAAGAGGATGGCAGAAAGATTACGCTGGAAGGCGGCGATATTATGGTTGTAAGCGAAAATCACCTGCTGGTGGGCGTTAGCGAAAGAACATCTTCTGAAGCAGCCGTTCGCATAACCAATATCATGTTTGAAAAAGGATTGATGGAAAAGGTAACCATCATAAAGATTCCCAGGAAAAGGGATTACATGCATATAGACACCGTATTTACACAGGTGAAAAGAAATGTATGGGTGATGCTGGGTAATTTTTCAAAAAAAGCGGTAAAGTATGAGAATGAAAATGCCATAGAACGTATCCTCGAAATCAAAAAGGAAGAAAAAATAAAAATATTACAGTTCCACAAAAAATTCCCGGAGAACCCGGTTTCATTTGAAAGCCTGGAAGATTTGCTGGTTGATATAAGCAAGAATGATCTGAACTGTGAAGAAGAAGTCAGGTTCCTTTTTTCCGGGAACAATGAATTCCCCTATAATGTTCGTGAACAATGGACGGATTCCTGTAACCTGCTGGCATTAAAAGAAGGTGTAGTATTGGGTTATGACAGAAATGACAGGACCAATGAGGCCTTCAAAAACGCGGGGTTTACCATTGTTCATGTGAAAGATTTGTTAGAGCAGTTGGAGGCAGGCGCCGTAAGTGTTGAATCAATAAGTGATACATTGATCCTTATGCCATCCGCTGAATTGTCGAGGGCCAGGGGTGGTTTTCACTGTATGAGCATGCCTCTCTGGCGCGAACCAATCGGCAAATAATCAGCAATACACTAATTAACAAAACCAAAAAACTAAAGATGCAGCATAGTTCTCACCTGTTGATGATCAAACCTGCACATTTTGACTTCAATGCAGAAACAGCAGTGAACAATAGTTTCCAGGTAAAATCTACTGCTGATAACATACAGCAAAATGCCTTACTTGAATTTGAAACTTTTATCACTACGTTGCGATCAAACGGAATTGATGTAACAGTTATTGAAGACAGTCCTGTTCCGCATACCCCCGATGCCGTATTCCCTAACAACTGGATATCTTTTCACGACAATGCGGGTATTTGCCTCTATCCTATGTTTGCCGGTAACCGAAGACTGGAAAGAAAGCGGCAGGTGCTGGATGAGATACAGAAAAAATTTCGGGTAGCTCAAATCATTGACCTGACAGGCTATGAAGCCCGGAACGCATTCCTGGAAGGAACAGGCAGTATGGTTTTAGACAGGGATCATGCCATAGCCTATGCCTGTTTATCACCCAGAACCGATAAAAATGTATTGACTGTTTTCTGCGAAAAGCTGCATTATCAACCTGTTTGCTTTACCGC
>CAYHTC010000082.1:0-9548 GCA_964359445.1 uncultured Sediminibacterium sp.
GTGTGTCTGGAGTTCTGACGTGTGCTCTTCCGATCTAGTACCGGAGGAAAATTATACCTGAACCTGGGTAATTCATGCTAAGATATTTTAAAAGACGGAAGACGTTTTTTTGTGAATGGGATGAATACGCCCGCTATTCCTGCCGCGGTAGACAGTACCAACACCTGGGGCAAAACACCCGTGAACCCGATACAGATTACACAGGCATTTAGTAATAACCCGGATGACAGGCCCTACCAGGATGTTGGTTTTGATGGCCTGGATGATGCCGCTGAACGGAGAAAAAAAGGATATGTACTGGATAAACTGGCTGCTAATTTTGGTACCGGTTCTTCACTGTATCAAAAAGTATTGGCCGATCAGTCTAATGACAATTATAAATGGTATCGTGATCCTGTTTTTGATGAATCAGGCACCGGTATACTTGGCAGGTATAAAAATTTCAATAACCCGCAAGGCAATTCTCCTATCGCTACAACAGGCGGTCAGTTTACGTCTGCCGCTACTTTGTATCCGGATAATGAAGATTTGAACCGCGATAATACATTGAATGAATCAGAAGCCTATTATGAATATGAGATACAGTTAAAACCCGGAATGGATGTGGGGGTAACACCTTATATCACCGACAAAAGAAAAATATCCGTCAACTCACCGGATGGTATTAGAAGAACGGAAGACTGGTTTTTATTCCGGGTTCCTGTCAGGAGCTATTCAAAAAAAATTGGCAGCATACCTGATTTTAAATCCATTCGTTTTGCAAGAATGTATTTAACAGATTTTGAAGATTCTGTTGTATTGCGTTTGGCCAGGCTGGACCTGGTAAGAAACCAATGGAGACAGTTTGCCTATAACATTGATACCACAGGTTCTTATACGCCAATTAATAATACGGGTGGAACTGTTTTAAATACACTTGCGGTGAGCCTTGAAGAAAACAGCAGCCGGCAACCGGTTAATTATATCATGCCTCCCGGTGTGGAACGCGTTCAGTTATTGAGTAATAATGGCGTTAACCTGCAACAGAATGAGCAGGCCATGAGTTTAAAGATCAATAACCTTTATAGTGGCGATGCAAGAGGCGTTTTTAAAACGCTTAACCTGGATATCAGGCAATATGGTAAATTATCTATGTACCTGCATGCCGAATCCGTAACAGGTGAGCGCCCGCTGAAGGATAATGAAATGTATGCGATAGTCAGGATTGGACAAGACTTCCTGAACAACTACTATGAAATCAAAATCCCATTAAAGATTACGGCGCCGGGCAGGTATGTCCGGGGGCAGGAAGATAAAGTATGGCCCACAGAAAACAACCTGGATTTCAGTCTGCGTTCCCTGATTGATCTCAAACTGAAAAGAAATAATTCAGGCGCCCCCGTTTCATCCATTTACCGGTCGGTACTGGATAATAAAACGGTATCCATTCTCGGTAATCCCAATCTTGGAGAAGTGAGAGGCATCATGGTAGCTATTGAAAACCCATGGAAGCCCGATGGCGCCATCATCAATACAGAAGTATGGGTGAATGAACTGCGCCTGTCACAACTGGATGAAAATGGCGGATGGGCGGCATTGGGCAGGGTGGACCTGACGCTTGCGGACCTTGGTTCAATATCTGTTTCCGCCAATACACATACGCAGGGATTTGGTACCATTGAACAGCGTGTGAATGAAAGGGCAAAAGATAACCTTGTACAGTTTGATGCCGCTGCAACCATTGATGCCGGTAAGATATTACCCAAAATTGCCAGGATATCCCTGCCTGTGTATGCAAGCATTAATAAAACCATGCTAACACCGCAATTCGATCCATACGACATGGATGTTAAATACAAAGAGAAACTGAATGCCTCACCGAAAGAAAAAAGAGATTCTATCCGCGATGCAGCAGTGGATCAAACTACTATTAAGACCATCAACTTTACCAATGTAAGGGTTTTACCGGGTAGTAATAAACCAGGTTTATTGCGATTGAGTAACTTTGATTTCAGCTATGCCTATTCACAAATATCGCAAACCAGTCCGCTGGTATTACAAAATAAAGTAACCAAACAACGGGGTGGATTAGGATACACATTCGTGGGTCAGAATACATACATTGAACCTTTTAAAAGTTTCATTAAAACACGAACACCCTGGCTGGCCCTTTTCAGGGATTTTAATTTTAACCTGAAGCCTTCTTACCTGAGTTTCAGGGCGGATATTAACCGGCAGTTTGGCGAGTTCATACCAAGAATTGTAAATACCGCCGACAGCAAAGTGGAACGGGTAGATACTACCTATGATAAGTATTTTACTTTCGATCGTTTTTACGGGATGCGCTGGGATCTTTCCCGTTCCCTGAACCTGGATTTCAATGCCACCAATAATGCGAGAGTAGATGAACCCTTTGGCAGGATAGATACCAAAGCTAAAAAAGATACTGTTAAGGAAAATTTTTTTAAAGGCGGGCGTAACACATTATACCAGCAGAAAGCAACACTCAATTACAATATACCTTTCAATAAATTTCCATTAACAGATTGGATCAATGCCCGCTACAGTTATGGTACTTCTTATAACTGGGTTGGTGCAAGCCGGATAGCCATCAACCTGGGTAATACCATAGAAAATTCCCAGGAAAACAATCTAAACGCACAATTTAACTTTGCTACTTTATATGCCAAATCTAAATGGCTGCGGGCATTGGATGATATTCCGGTACCTAAACCCAAAGCAAATCCCAACAATCCGGTTGATGTAAAAGACGCTAAGAACAAGAATACCCTGGGAACAATCATCCTTACCAAAGCAGAAGTGGTAAAAGGGTTAAAAGGTAAAAAAAGAAAGGAGGCGCTTGCTAAATGGCGCATGCAAAAAAGAGATACCCGTATTGCCGGAAGATTACTGAAGGCAAATGAACCGCTTGCGTTGGGTGGGTTTACCAGGGCCGCTGGTAAATTAATTACCATGGTTAGAAATGTGAATGTTCAATATGCGGAAAATTACCGCAGCCGGGTACCGGGCTATACAGACAGTACGCAATATCTTGGACAGAACTGGGGTACGATGGCCCCCGGCCTGGATTATGTTTTTGGTAAACAGCCTGACACAGGGTGGCTGAATAAAAAAGCATCGGCAGGATTGATTACGCGCGACAGTACTTTCAATTTCCTTTTCAGACAATCTTTTGAACAACGTTTTGGTATTACCGCGCAGTTGGAGCCCATCAGGGAATTTACCATTGATCTCCATCTTGATAAATCATTCACCAAAGAATACTCCGAAATTTTTAAAGATACTACGGGGCGCTCCGGACTCAATCACCTGAACCCTTTGTCCAGTGGAGGTTTCAGCGTTTCCTATATTGCTTTTAATACCCTGTTTGGCAAGCATAATCCGAACGAATTATCAGCAACCTTCCAAACCTTTCAGGATAACCGGCTCATTGTATCCAAACGGGTTGCAGAACAGAATCCTTACTGGCAGACATTGCCCGCCGGACAAAAATTTTCCGCGGATGGTTTTGCCAGAGGGTATGGAAGGTATGCACAGGATGTTTTGCTACCCGCTTTTATTGCAGCTTATACTGGAAAAGATCCCAATACCATTGCGCTAATTAAACAGTCAAATACAAAGATCAGTTCTAATCCTTTTGCAGGCATATTGCCCAGGCCAAACTGGAAGTTTACATACACCGGGTTAACAAAATCACCTGCCATCGCCTCTATCTTTAGTAATATCGTAATTACCCATGGATACAATGGAACGCTGAGTATGAACAGCTTTAACAGTGCCTTATTATACCAGGATCCTTTCCGTTTTAGTGCACCGGGCTTTATTGATACGGTAAGCGGTAACTACATTCCTTATTTCCTCGTACCAAATATTACCATTAAAGAAGGCTTTGAACCCCTGATAGGGATTGATGTAACAACAGTTGATCAACTCAACCTGAAATTCGAATATCGTAAAAGCCGTACACTCAGCTTAAGTCTGATTGATTACCAGTTGAGCGAGGGCAGGAGTACAGACTGGGTTTTCGGAATTGGATTCAGAAAGAAAGGAGTTAACCTGCCGTTTACACTGCCTGGTGGAAAAGGAAAGAAATTACAGAATGACCTTACTATGAAACTTGATGTGTCGGTACGTGATGTGTCGAACAGCAATAGCCGCCTTGACCAGTCGAATGCTTATGGAACCGGCGGACAAAAAGATATATCTATTCAGCCATCTATAGATTATGTGATCAATAACCGGATCAATATCAAATTGTTCTTTGATCAGCGAAAAGTGATACCCTATATATCCACTTCGGCCCCGATTACCAATACCAGGGCAGGGGTTAATATCAGGATTTCGCTGGCACAGTAGTTCTTTAATTTTTCCTCACCAGCCATTTTCCCATTTCTTTCCAGTTTACTTTCTTGCCATACATGAGTATACCGGTACGGTAAATTTTTCCGCTTAACCAGGTAGTGAATACTAAACCGCCAAGTAGAGAAAGCATGCTGGCTGCCAGTTGCCAATACGGAACGGTGCCGGGAATGCCATAAGCAATTCTTGCCATCATTACCATCGGTGAACTAAAGGGTATGATACTGGCCCAAACAGCCATGGGTGTACTGGGATCCTGCACGGCATTGGTCATGATGATGAATGAAAATACAATGGGCATAGTAATGGGTAACATCAAACTCTGTGCATCCTGTGGATCCTCATTAACCACACTGCCTACAGCAGCAAACAATGCGGCATAAAATAAATAGCCTCCCAGAAAATAGAAAATAAAAAGGCCAATGATTACCGGCCAGTTGGCAGTGCTGATGGTGTGCTGCACTTTATAGATCTGCTGTGCGGCATCATCGGCTTTCATTACTGTTCCGCCTGGTAATTGACCGTTGGCCTGTTGTAAGTTTTTTACCTGCTCCATCACATCATGCGGTATAAAAGCCTGTGCCGCGGTGGAAAGCCCCACAATTAATATAACCCACATTAGAAACTGCGTTAATCCTACCGCGCCAATGCCAATAATTTTACCCGACATGAGCTGAAAGGGTTTTACACTGCTTACCATTACTTCGGCAATGCGGTTGGTCTTTTCTTCCATTACGCCACGCATGACCATGGCGCCATAAATAAACATCGTAATATAAATAAGCATGCCACTGCCAAAACCGATGCCATAAGACAGGGCTGCATTGCTTTCCTTCGTATTGCCACCGCTCTCATTCTCTTCTACCGCCTTTAATTCGGCAAATTGTGACTGGTTATGGATAGAATCCAATTGTAATTTATCAATACCGGCATTCTGCAACATATTGTCCTCAATGGCTGCATTGATCTTTTCGGCTATAATACTTTCCGTAATAATGCTGATCCGTTTTTTGGAACGGATCATATAATTCGTTTTTTCAGTGCCATCGAATTTTGGAATCAGGATAATATCCGTATACCCGTTTTTCAGGTAGTTTGAAGTATCCACTCCTTCGGGAAACTCGAATATCACTTCTTTTGTATTTTTAATATTCTCTTTAAAAAATCCATTATTATCTATAACAGCTATTTTATGTTCGTCTTTTCCTTTGATGGATAAAAAAGTAATACCTGCAATGAGCATAACAATTAAAATGGGCATTAAAAGAGTGGTAAGCAGGAATCTTTTATTTTTTACCCTTGACAGGTATTCTCTTTGTATGATGAGTAAAGTCTTATTCATAAAGAACGGTTTGATAGTAATTTGGGTGTTCGGTTGATTAATCGTTTACCGGCTGAAAGGCCCTGGTAGTGGCTTTTGTGCCTTCTATCAGGTTGATAAATATTTCATTCAGTGATGGTAATATTTCATTAAACGATTCTATGTTCAGGTTTTGTTGTAAAAAATAGTGCAACACATCATTACTCCGGTAACCATCTTTAATTCTAACCGTTAAAGTATTCGCTTTTTGATCCGCAATGTCAAAAGAAGGGCTGTTAAGGCTGGCAGGTACCTCGCTCAGTCTGATACCGAATTTGTTTTCCTTGAATTGTTGTTTGATACCGGCAACCGTGCCGTCTAATATTTTTTGTCCGAGGTTCATCAGCACAATATGGTCACAGATCTCTTCAACCTGTTCCATGCGGTGTGTACTGAAGATGATGGTGCTGCCTTTCTGGGCAAGTCCGTAAATCTCATCCTTAATCAGGCTGGCATTCAAAGGATCCAGTCCGCTAAAGGGTTCATCCAGTATGATCAGCTTAGGTTCATGTAATACAGTGATCACAAACTGTAGTTTCTGGCTCATACCCTTACTCAGGTCCTCTACTTTCTTGTTCCACCAGCTTTCCATTTCCAGTCTTTTAAACCAGAATTTAATCTTCGCCATTGCATCGCTTCTGCTCAGGCCTTTTAGTTGTGCCAGGTATAATGCCTGCTCGCCAATCTTCATTTTCTTATAGAGGCCCCGTTCTTCGGGCATGTAGCCAATCTTTACAATATCATTGGTGGGATCGAATGTTTTACCATCCAATTGGATATGACCGCTATCCGGATAAAATATGCCGGTAATCATACGCAGCAAAGTAGTTTTGCCGGCCCCGTTTGGGCCCAGTAAACCAAAAATACTGCCCTGGCTGATGGAAAAACTGATATCATCCACCGCTTTCTGGGTGGCATAATATTTTTTCAGGTTCTGCAATGCAAGAATGGTACTCATAAGGCTAAGGTTATTATCAAATGTAAGTTACCGGCTGATTTCGCGATTATATTTTTTAGTATCGGTAAATAAGCAGTCTTATTCACCGATTTATTACAATCAAGGCGAACGGAATGGATACATTTGCCCTTCATTTATAAAAAATGCACTAAAATGGATTTGATCAGGCGTTGTTCAGTGATGATTGTTTTGGTAATGGTATTGGTTATCATGGGAAGCTGGGGTTTTCTTGTTCATAGAACGGTACACCAGTTGGCTGTTTATGAATTACCAGAGGGTATGCAGCCTTTCTTTTTTGAATATATGGGCAACCTGGTAAACAATGCCCCCCGCCCGGATACCCGAAAGAATAAAGACAGTACCGAAGCCACCAAACATTTTATTGATCTGGAAATGTTTGGAAAGGATGCAGTGCACACGATGCCCGTGGATTGGGAATCTGCCGTAAAAAAGTATACCGGAGACAGTTTGTTAAAATATGGATATGTGCCTTACCATATTATATACATGAAGAATAAACTGACGGATGTATTTAAATCAGGCAATAAAGACAGTATCTTATTTTACGCGGCCGACCTTGGACATTATATAGCTGATGCCCATGTACCCTTACATACTACGATTAACTATGATGGGCAGTTAACCAACCAGAAAGGACTACATGGTGTTTGGGAGTCGATGATACCCGAACTGGAAATTGGCAGTTATACACTCTATTCCAGTCACCAGGCAACATACCTGAAACAGCCGGGGGAAGCGGTATGGGCGGCTGTTCGCAGTGCGGCGGCAATGGTGCCGGGGTTGCTGGAGACAGAAAAAGAGGTAAGTAAAAACTTTACGGAGGCACAGAAATTCAGAATACAGATCAGGAAAGGAAAGAAATCGAAAAGTTATACTACAGCCTTTGCCAGAGCGTATGCGGTGGCGCTGAAGCAAACGATTAATGACCAGTTACTGAACTCTGCCAACCTGATTGCCGATTTCTGGTATACCAGTTGGATAGATGCCGGCAAGCCCAACCTTACTGCCCTCACCCCTAACTGGAACACAGCAAAGCAAGCCCGGTTATTCAATGAAATGACCGCGTTTAAAGAGGATAAACTACTGGAAAACAAGCTGTTACTATCTAAAAAGACAAAAACAGGAAAATAAAATGTTAGGTGGCCTTAAAAATAGGGTGTAAAAACGGTTGCCGGTTAGTAACCGTTTTTTTATTTTCGGAACAGATTGAGAAATGGCTCATGCTACCTGTTACTATACATACCGTTCCAAAGAACTATCCATGCTAGCTTATATTCATAACCTGTTTGAATTACTTGCCTTTGTAGTAGCTATTTTCTATTATCCCTGCCTGAAAAAATCTTACATGAAATGGTTCCTGCCATTTCTGGGATTTGTTTTTATTGGGGAATCAGTAGAAAAATTTTTCAATATAACCGTGATTGTTAATTACCTGATTGGAATTCTTGAATCTGTTTTTTATGGATACATTTTTTATCAGCTAAGCCGTAGAAGTCTCTTAAAAAAACTAATTTTATTTTTTATACCCATAAGCGTAGCCGGCTATCTTATCTGCTTTATTTTCTACGGCAAAGACTTTTCCTATTTTATTCCAAATATCATTATTACAGGCTTTTTTCTGGCAACGATCGCACTCGCATACCTCTATGAAAGATTTGCAGATGATGATACGCTGTTATTTGCCGAGCCGGGTTTCTGGATCGCGGTAGGCGTTTGTTTATTCTATTCCGGTGTAAGCATTTCCCTGTCTTTATATGATTTTATTCTTAAAAATGACCTGTCCTTATTTGGGGTTAAGTTGTACAGCCTAACCACCAGGATATTAAGTGTTGTATTATATTTAAGTATTTCTATAAGTATTATTCTATGCAAAGAGAAAAAGAGAAGTTTATTATAGCTATCCTGATCGGCACTTTTTTTGTGTTACTTTTCGGGCTGATTACATTTCTCGTTGTAATCAATTTTGTAAAGAGAAAACGAAAAATACTGATTGAGAAAAAAATGCGCGAGGCGCAATATAAGCAGGAGCTTTTGCAGGCACAACTGGAAATGCAGGAGCATACTTTCAGAACCGTTAGCCAGGAAATACATGATAATGTTGGGCAGATACTGAGCCTCGTTAAATTAAATCTTAACATACTTACTTTTGAAAATGAAAGTAATGAGAAGCTTCATACTATCAAGACGATGGTAACCAATGCCATTTCAGAATTACGGGATCTGAGCACGGGGTATTACGCGGACCGGCTGGTGGAAGAAGGCTTTTTAGTTGCTATTCAGCACCAGTTGCAGCAATTGGAAAAAACCGGTATGTTCACTACGTCATTTTATTCTGAACTGGATAGTTTGTCTATTGATAAAAGCAAGGTCATTTTCCTGCACCGGATGGTGCAGGAAATATTACACAATGTGGTTAAACACTCAGCGGCTAATCAGGTGTCGGTACGTATTTCAAAAGAAAATGACGATATTAATATTGTGCTTCAGGATAATGGTAAAGGATTTGACAATACCCATCCGGATTTTAAACCCGGTATCGGGTTGAGCAGTATCCGGCAAAGGGCATCCATGATCGGGGCAGTTGTTTCTGTTATAAGTGAAAAAGGCTCGGGCACGATTGTTAAACTTGTATTCAGGCAAAATGAAGAAAATTAAAATTGCTTTGGTAGATGATCATGTGATTTTTCGTAAAAGCCTTGGGGTATTGATTGAATTGCTGGCAGACTTTGAAATCATTCTGGAGGCAGGTAACGGGCGCGAATTAATTGACCAGTTAAAAGTTAAACCCGTTCCCGATATTGTATTACTGGATATTACTATGCCGGTTATGGATGGGGTAGAAACTGCCTG
>CAYHTC010000083.1:0-9520 GCA_964359445.1 uncultured Sediminibacterium sp.
AAAAGCCTGAAAGGGAAAGCATTGATGTTCCAGAAAAATTATGCCGGTGCATTACCCATTTTAAAGGATGTTATCGCTAATGGTGTAACCGCCGGTGGTAAAAAGTATGCACTGACAAATAATTTCTTTGATAATTTCAATGCCGAAACAAAGAATTCATCTGAAGCTGTATTCTCTGTTCAGCAATCTGTGAACGACAATTCTAATGGTGGCAACGGTGGATGGGGAGATGTGTTGAACTTCCCATACAATGGTGGGCCCGGTGGTTGCTGCGGTTTCTATCAGCCATCTACCAGTTTGGCCAACTCATATAAAGTGGATGCAATTACTGGCCTTCCTTTACTGGATACCTGGAATGCAACTGATTTTAAAAATGATGATGGTATTAACTCCGCAACTCCTTTTACACCTGATGTGACTACTCCGGTAGATCCAAGACTTGATTTTACGTTGGGTAGAAGAGGTATTCCTTACCTGGACTGGGGTTTACATCCCGGTTACGACTGGATCCGTGATCAGAACAATGGCGGACCGTACGCGCCTATTAAAAATGTTTACTACAAACGCCAGACTGGTGCTTTAACAGATAAATCTTTCTGGACATCCGGTGTTACTGCCAATAACTATACTTTGATCCGTTTTGCAGACGTTTTATTGTGGGCCGCAGAATGCGAAGTAGAAGTTGGATCCTTGAGTAATGCGGTTGACCTGGTAAATCAGGTTAGAAGCAGAATTAAGAATAATCCTTCCACATGGGTTAAAGATGCAGGTGGTGTCAATGTCGCTAATTACCAGATAGGCTTATACATTATCTTTCCTGATCAGGCTACCGGCCGCAAAGCGGTTCGTTTTGAACGCAAGCTGGAACTGGCCATGGAAGGGCACCGTTTCTTTGACCTGGTTCGTTATGGTATCGCGGATGTTGAACTGAATGCACACATAGCCAAGGAAAAAGCAAAACGCACTTTCTTTACCAATGCAACATTCACAAAAGGTAGAAATGAATACTTCCCAATACCTCAATCGCAGATTGATTTAAGTAAAGGGGCATTAAAGCAGAATCCCGGATTCTAATGTAACGCGTCGTACATTTTAATATAAATAAAAGGGGCAGCGTGCAAACACTGCTCCTTTTTATTTATTCTGCAGATACTGTATATGATATTTTGTCATCCCTGAATTGTGTTCCATGAATTGCCCGGTAAGAAATACACCTGGTTACCTTTTAGTAATTATATCTTTTTTTATTACGTCCTGTAAAAATGATCATACACTTTTTACACAAATCAGTTCCGCGCATTCAGGTATTCATTTTAATAACAAAATCATTGAAAATGATTCTGTGAATGTGCTGGATTTCGAAAATGTATACAATGGAGGAGGAGTAGGTGTGGGTGATTTTAATAATGATGGTTTACCCGACCTCTATTTTTCCGGGAACCTTGTTTCCAATAAACTATATCTCAATAAAGGTAAACTGGCTTTTCAGGATATTACTGAAGTTGCCGGCGTAAATGGCAAGGGCAAATGGTGCAGGGGTATTTCAGTAATTGATATCAATAATGATGGCCTTATGGATATCTATGTATGCGCTACTTTGCTGAAAAATGCCAAACTTCGTGAACACCTTTTATATGTAAACCAGGGTATTGATAAACAAGGAATTCATCACTTTAAAGATCTTGCCAAAGAATATGGACTTGCCGATACAAGTCACGGTACCATGGCCGCCTTTTTTGATTATGATAATGATGGCGACCTCGATGTTTATATCGCCAATAATGAAATTGTAAAAGATGATTTCCCCAACCGGTTCAGACCCATATTAAAAGATGGCAGTCATGCAAATACAGACAAATTATTCCGGAACGACTGGAATGAGACCATACATCATCCGGTATTTACCAATGTTTCAAAAGAAGCGGGTATCACAATTGAAGGGTATGCACATGCGGTAAGCATTACCGATATAAATAAAGACGGCTGGAAAGATATCTATATAAGTAATGATTACTTATCGAACGATCTGCTATGGATCAACAATCAAAACGGAACTTTTACCGAGCAACTTTCCACCTATTTTAAACATACCTCTGCCAATGCCATGGGTAACGATATTATTGATATCAATAACGATGGTTTGAGCGATGTAATAGCGCTGGATATGAACCCGGAAGATAATTACCGGAAAAAAATGATGCTGAATCCCAATAGTTACCAGACCTATCAGAACAGTGATTACTTCGGCTACAATTACCAGTATGTGCGTAATACTTTGCAGTTGAACCAGGGCCCCCGTGTAAAACAGAATGATTCTATTGGTGATCCGATATTCAGTGATATTTCATTTTACGCAGGTATTGCCGAAACAGACTGGAGCTGGACGCCACTGGTGGCAGATTTTGATAATGATGGTAACAGGGACATTATCATCACGAATGGATTTCCACGGGATGTAACCGATCACGACTTTGTTGCCTTCAGGGGAACTGCTTATGCGGTAGCTACCAAAAAACAATTACTGGAACAGATCCCGGAAGTGAAGATCCATAACTATGCATACAAAAATAATGGTAACCTGCAGTTCAATGATGTTACGAAGGACTGGGGTATGAATATTCCCAGCTTTTCGAATGGCGCCGTATATGTTGATCTGGATAATGACGGTGACCTGGATGTAGTGGTTAATAATATTAACGATGAGGCGGCGCTATATCAAAATAATGAAAGAGAAACCAATAAAGGACAATCTCATTACCTGCAGATTCAGTTTATGGGGGATACGCTGAATAAGAACGGTTTGGGCGCATGGGCCGAATTATATTATGATCATGGAAAAAAACAATTTATTGAAAATTCACCTTACCGCGGGTACCTGTCTTCTGTTGATGGCAATGCCCATTTTGGATTGGGTGCCACCAGTGTAGTTGACTCCCTGATTGTACGATGGCCCAATGGTAAAATGCAGCGCCTGCAAAAAGTTCCTGTTGATCGGCGCCTGAGAATAAATGTAAAAGATGCAGTAGAATCATTTGTTTTCGGAAAAGAAATATTTGCAAAGGATGCCTTATTTACAGAAGTTACCGCTGCGGTAAATATTAATTACCAACAGCGGGAAAAAGATTTCGTTGATTTTAATATTCAAAAACTCATCCCACATAAATTCTCGGAATATGGTCCCGCTTTAGCAGTAGGCGATGTGGATGGAAATGGGCTCGATGATATGATAACTGGCGGATCTTTTTCGTATAGTGGTCAGTTATTCCTGCAACAACCTGATGGGAAGTTCCTTCAGAAGAACCTGCTGCCCAATGCGGATATTAATTCCAAAAGATGGGAAGATGAAGGCATGTTATTGTTTGATGCAGAAGGGGATGGTGATCTTGATCTTTACATAGCAAGCGGCGGATATGAAAATGAAAGGAATACGAATACTTATCAGGACAAGCTGTATGTGAACGATGGCAAAGGAAATTTCAGCATAGATTCACTTGCCTTGCCCAACAACCTTACCAGTAAGTTTTGTGTAAGGTCCATCGACTACGATCATGACGGGGACCTGGATTTGTTTGTTTCAGGAAGGGTAGATCCCTGGAACTACCCGAAACCTGTGTCGAGTTTTATTTTTCGTAATGATTCTAAACCAGGTCATATCAGCTTCACGGATGTTACAGATGCAGTTGCCAGGGACCTGAATAGTATCGGTCTTGTTTGCGATGCCGTATTTACTGATTTTGATAATGACGGATGGCCCGACCTCATTTTAGCGGGAGAGTGGATGCCCATAACATTTTTGAAAAATGAAAAGGGCGTTTTCAAAAACGTAACAGCAGGTTCCGGAATCAGTAACCAGACCGGATGGTGGAATACCATTGCACCAGGCGATTTTGATAATGATGGTGATATGGATTATATCGTTGGTAATATGGGACAAAATTCCTTTTACCGGTCAAGCGAAAAATATCCTGTTTACATTACCGCCGCAGATTTTGATAAAAATGGAAGTTATGATGCTTTTCCCTCATTATTCCTGCCAGACAGGAAGGGCGATAAAAAAGAGTTCCCTGCACAAACGAGAGACGATATCGTAAAGCAAATGATCAGCATGCGCAGCCGGTTCCAGAACTACAAAGGGTATGCAGAGGCAACTATGGATCAGGTGTTGTTGCCGGAGCAACAGAAAACGGCACAGCGCCTGGCGGCAAATAACTTTCAATCTGTTTATCTCAGGAATGATGGGAAGGGAAAGTTTAGTTTGCTACCTTTGCCACAACAGGCCCAGTTCTCCATACTGAACGGGATGGCGGTCGCGGACTATGACGGTGATGGAAACCTGGATATAGCGATCAATGGTAATGATTATGGAACCGAAGTTTCTGTAGGACGATATGATGCATTGAATGGACTTGTATTAAAAGGTGATGGTAAAGGAAATTTTCAAAGCCTTTCTATTCTGCAGAGCGGAATCTTCTTACCCGGTAATGGAAAAGCATTGGTGCAATTGAGAGGAAAGAATGGCTCCTCTATGCTTGCGGCAAGCCAGAACCGGGGTACTATTAAGGTTTTTCAGTTAAAACAATCCCTTCGGACAGTTACTGTACTACCTGCCGATATCAGCGCTACTGTTTCCCTTGCCGATGGCCGGAAACGAAAACAGGAACTATATTTTGGGGCTTCTTTTTTATCACAGTCAGGAAGATTTATTCCGGTTGGTAAAAATGTAAATGGTCTTGAGATAAAAGATACCCGTGGGAATATCCGTAGAATTCAACTCAATTAATATAAAAATATATACTTATGAAAAAGTTTCTGGCTGCATTAACCATCCTTTCAGCAATTTGTATTTTCATAGTCTCCTGTGGTACCGAAAAAAGTAAAACCATTAATGAGGCAGATGTATTACACAATAACCAGGACCAGCTAACCCAGATCATCATATACGATGTATTTACACCGCCGGTTAGTAGTCGTATTTATGTGTATTCTTCACTTGCATCGTATGAAGCCATACGTTTTTCCAGGCCCGGGTATCCATCTATCGCAGAAAAATTACACGGTTTTAAACCCATGCCTCAACCTGAAAAAGACAAATCCTATGATTTTGCTTTAGCGGCCACCAGGGCTTTTTTTACGGTAGTGCATAAAGTGGTTTTTTCTCTCGACTCACTTAAGCCGTATGAAAATACTACGCTGGAAAAGTTTAAAAAATCTTTAGATGAGGAAACTTATAACCGTTCCGTAGCATTTGGGGATTCCATTGGAAATACGGTTTTAGCCAGAGCGATGGTTGACGGTTACCTGCAATCAAGAGGAAAGCCCAAATACCTGGGTAGTAATGATCCCGGCAAATGGCGTCCTACACCACCTGATTACCTTGATGGAATAGAATGGTGTTGGAATACAATGAAACCAATGGTGCTGGATTCTGCTTCACAGTTCATGCCGGTTCGCCCGCCAAAATACAGTACCGATACCAATAGCGTTTTCTATAAGGGAGCAAAGGAAGTGTATACGGTAGGTAAAGCCCTGAGTGATGAGCAAAAAACAATTGCAAAATACTGGGATGATAATCCATTTGTGATTGAGCATTCAGGACACATGATGTTTGGTAATAAAAAAATCACACCTGGTGGCCACTGGATGGGCATTGCAGCCATTGCGGCCAAAGAAACCAAAGCAGATGCAGTGAAAGCCGCCCAGGGATATGTTATGACCGCCATTGCCTTATATGATGCCTTTATTTCCTGTTGGGATGAGAAGTATCGCAGTAGTGTGATTCGTCCGGTAACGGTTATCAATGAATTCATGGATAAAGGCTGGACGCCCTATTTACAAACACCTCCCTTTCCGGAATATACAAGCGGGCATAGTTCGATCACGGCTTCCGCGGCAACGGTATTGTCTCAATTATATGGTGATATGTTTGCGTTTCAGGATACCAGTGACCTGAGGTACATTGGTATGCAAAGACATTTCAATTCATTCCAAGAGGCTGCTGCAGAAGCATCTATAAGCAGGGTATACGGGGGTATTCATTACATGACTGGTGTAAATGTTGGCGCCGACCAGGGTAAAAAAGTGGGGGAGCATATCGTTAATAAAATTTTGAAATAAACCGGGATATTAAAATCAGCATTTTTAATATTAGTTTCAAACGGGTATTTTACTTTTTAAATGATAACTTTAGAACCTTCTTAAATACAAAAAGATAATAGATAAAAACGAGTACTCTATGAAAAGAACAGCCACCATCATTGGCCTATTTATTTGCATGCTATCTTCTGCACAGCCCATCAAAAAAGATATTGCCATTATTCCTGAACCGGTTTCAGTAAAACAGGGTTCCGGTATTTTCAGCTTGCCTTCCGGTGTTGTAATTGAAGCGGGTTCCCAACCGGAATTAAAACAGATAATTGCAGTTTTGAAAGATCATTTTTCTATCGCGGCAGGCAGTAAGGTTTCGGTTAGTACAACGGCACCGAATGCAACCATCCGTTTAGTATTGGAAAAAAGAAAAGAAGATACTATTGGGGAAGAAGGGTATCATTTATCGGTAAATGCTAAAAATATCATCATTTCAGCAGAGAAACCTGCCGGATTATTTTATGGTGTGCAATCCCTTTTACAATTGTTTCCCAGGGAAATCGAAAGTAGCTCACTGATTAAAAATGTAAAATGGGAGGCGCCGGTAGTAGAGATTACCGATATGCCCCGTTTTGGCTGGCGTGGTTTGATGTTTGATGTATCCCGGCATTTCTTTACCAAAGCTGAAGTGAAGCAATTTATTGATGATATGGTGCGCTACAAATACAATCTGCTGCACCTGCATTTAACGGATGATGAAGGCTGGCGTATTGAAATAAAGGGACTGCCCAAATTAACGGAAGTGGGAGCCTGGAACGTTAAGAAAACAGGCTATTTTGGAACTTTCTCTGCGCCAACACCCGATGAACCTATAAATTATGGCGGATTTTATACACAGGAGGACATTAAAGAGCTGGTAAAATACGCGAAAGACAGATTTGTGAATATTTTACCTGAAATAGATGTGCCCGGTCATAGCCTTGCGGCTGTGGTTTCTTATCCTGAATTATCCTGCACGCCGGAAGCTAATACATACCGCGTAAGATCCGGTGAAGAGATCATGGATTGGTCTCACGGCGCACCGCCGATTGCACTGGTTGATAATACACTTTGTCCGGCCAATGAAAAAGTATATGAATTTCTTGATAAGGTAATGACACAGGTAGCTGAACTTTTCCCATTCGAATATATACATGTTGGCGGAGATGAGTGTCCTAAAAATTACTGGGAAAAAACGGATGCCATTAAACAACTGATGCAGCGGGAAGGGCTGAAAAATATGGAAGAAGTGCAAAGTTATTTTGAAAAAAGGCTCGAAAAAATCGTTGAATCAAAAGGAAAAAAATTCATGGGTTGGGATGAAATTCTGGAAGGCGGTTTGGCTCCAAGCGCCGCTGTGATGAGCTGGCGTGGAATGCAGGGAGGGATTGAAGCCGCTAAAATGAAGCATGATGTGGTAATGAGCCCTACTACTTTCGCTTATCTCGATTATATGCAAAGTGATCCCGTTATTGAACCGCATATTTATGCATCACTTCGGTTAAATAAAGCCTATGAATTTGAACCCGTACCGGATGGGGTAGATGCAAAGTATATTAAAGGTGGGCAGGCCAATCTATGGACAGAGCAGGTATATAATATGCGTCACCAGCAATATATGACATGGCCCAGGGGATTTGCCATAGCAGAATCCTTATGGTCGCCTAAAGAAAAAAAGAACTGGAATCATTTTTTTGCCAAAGTGGAAAAACATTTTGAACGGTTTGCTGTTGCAGAGAAGAACTATGCGCCTAGTGTGTACGACCCCATTTTTAAGCCGGGTATAACAGCAGATAATAAGTTAACAATAGAACTGGGTAAAGAAGTGGAATCACTGGATATTCATTACAGTTTTGACAATAGTTTTCCAGATAAATTCTATCCTAAGTATACTGAACCATTAATCGCGCCGAAGGATGCTGTTATGTTAAAAGTAATCACTTATAAAGATAATAAACCGGTAGGTAGAATGATTGCTATGCCATTAACCGAACTGCGGAGCAGAGTAGGTAAGAAATGAGCTATAATCAACCGCAATGATGTATCGCATCATTACTCCTTCCTGTTATGAATATAAGTTCTCCATTTGTTGATCACCTGTTGCATATCATTGGGTAGCTCAGATTCAAAAAGCATCTCCTCCCGGGTTACCGGGTGTACAAATCCAAGGGTTTGTGCATGAAGTGCGCAGCGGGAACAAATCTCAAAACAATTGTCAACAAACTGTTTGTATTTGGTATAAATGGTGCCTTTTAAAATTTTATCGCCTCCATATTCCCAATCGTTAAATAAAGTATGACCTATATGTTTCATGTGTACCCGTATCTGGTGTGTACGTCCTGTTTCAAGTACACATTCTACCAGCGTTACATAATTAAACCGTTCCAGAACTTTATAATGGGTAACTGCATGTTTTCCAATTTCACCTTCGGGATATACATCAAACATTTTTCGATGTTGCCGGTGCCGGGCAATATGGCCGGTAATGGTACCTTCATCCTTTTCAACGTCCCCCCATACCAATGCAACATATTTTCGCTTTACAGTATGATTGAAAAATTGTTTGGCCAGATTTGCCGCGGCTTCCGGCGTTTTGGCTAGCACGATCAGTCCGGTTGTATTTTTATCAAGTCTGTGTACCAGGCCAAACCTTGGCAGCGCATCTTCATCAATATCCGGATTTTGTTGTTCCAGATAATAGGCAACGCCATTCAGTAACGTGCCACTGTAATTACCCACTCCGGGATGTACCACCATATTCGCCGGCTTATTGATGATCATGATTGCATCATCTTCATAGGTAATATTCAATGGGATATTTTCCCTTTTCAGTATCGTATATTCCGGGTTTATCAGGCTCATCAGTAACAGTTCATCCCCCGGCTTAATTTTATAATTACTCTTAACCATCTTACCGTTTACCGTTACAAAGCCTGCTTCAATGCCCTGCTGCACTTTATTACGGGTTATACCTTCTACATGCGTTTGTATCCATTTATCTATCCGTAATGGCTCCTGACCTTTATCAATGGTAAAGGTCTTACGCTCATACAATGTTTCTGAACTTTCTTCTATAAGATTGTCGCTATCATCCCGCATTGGGCAAAAATAACGGTTTGAGGGGATAGTAGGGGGGCCACGGTCCACTGATTTCTTCTTAATTTCGCCAGATGCAAGTGGAAGTACAATTTGAAGACCTCGGATGCAGGCCTTACAAAGAAATCTGGGATTACCAGGAGAAACTGTTAAAAAAAAATGCAGATGCTAAATCTGCGCTTCGTTTGTCAGATAACAGCGCTGCCCCGGTAGCCGCTGATCTGTACCAGACTTCGAATCATCTGTTATTTGTTGAACATACGCCCGTTTATACCCTGGGTAAAAGCGGAGATGTAAGCCA